>CAJFTV010000046.1 GCA_904420055.1 Candidatus Alloscillospira gallinarum
ACAGTGACCGAGGGCAAGCCGGTGGTTTCGGAAATTGTCAGCGGCAATGAGGACGAAATTATAAAGCTGGCCGCCTCGGCGGAGGCCCAGTCCTCCCACCCTATTGCCAAGGCAATTATGGAAAAGGCGGAGAGCATGGAGCTTTACCCCGTACAGGAATTTACAAACGAGGCCGGCATAGGCATAGTCTGCACCCTGTCAGACGGACGGGTTGTAAAGGCCGGCTCCGGCAGAATTCTCACCCCACAGCAGCAGGAATTTTACAAAAAAGACGCCGAAAGGCTTGCAAACCGCGGCTGTACTCTGATATATATAACAGTAGACGGACAGTGTATGGGACTTATAGGAGTTGCAGATAAGATAAGAGACACAAGTGTAAAAGCCGTAAAGGATTTAAAGGACGTCGGCATAACGGTATGCCTCCTAACCGGCGATAACCGGGCCGCTGCGGAGTATATAGGCCATGAAATCGGCGCCGACAGGATTTATGCCGAGGTCCTTCCAAAGGACAAAGCCGACATAGTAAAAGGCCTCCAGGACGAGGGATACAAGGTTATGATGGTAGGCGACGGAATAAACGACGCGCCCGCTCTTGTGCAGGCCGATGTAGGCGCGGCAATCGGCGCTGGCAGCGACGTTGCAATCGAGTCGGGAGACATCGTATTAATGCGCAGCGACATTCAGGACGTATCCCGTGCGGTAAAATTAAGCCGGCTCACAATCAGGAATATAAAGCAGAATCTGTTCTGGGCGTTTTTCTACAACACCCTTGGCATTCCAATAGCAGCGGGTGTTCTGTATCCGGCTTTCCATATTCTTTTAAGCCCTATGATCGGCGGCTTTGCGATGTCCCTCAGCTCCGTCTTCGTGGTATCCAACGCCCTTAGACTGAGAGGAAAAAAACTATGAGTGAAGAAAAACAGTGCTGCTGCCGTAAAAAGCACAGAGAGGAAAAAGAGTACAAAAATCTTATTAACCGCCTGGCCCGGGCCGAGGGGCAGATCCGCGGAATACGGGGCATGGTGGAAAACGACGCCTACTGCGTTGACATTTTAACCCAGGTAATGGCGGTGCAGTCCGCGCTTAACAGCTTTAACAAGGCCCTTTTAGCCAGCCATATCAAATCCTGCGTCATCGACAGTGTGCGGGAGGGCTCCGACGACAAAATAGACGAGCTTGTAGTCACTATTCAAAAACTTATGAAATAAAGGAGAAAAACATCATGACAACACTTAAAGTACCTGAAATGCACTGCAACAACTGCGTAAACAGAATTACAAAGGCCCTGACTGCCGCCGACCTGAAGTTTGAGGTCTCGCTGGAGAACAAGACCGTCACAATTGACGGCTGCGACAGCTGCGTAGAAAAGGCAATAAGCGAGCTGGACGACCTGGGCTTTTCCGCCGAGAGGCAGTAAATGGCCTCCTGGAACCTGTGGCACGGGTGCAAAAAAATATCGCCCGGCTGCAAAAACTGTTATGTATACCGCCGGGACGAGAGTATCGGCCTTGACCCCGGCGATGTGCACATGACAAAGAGCTTTGACCTGCCAATACGGAAAAACAGAGCCGGAGAGTACAAAATACTCTCCGGCGAGACTGTTTACACCTGCTTTACCTCTGACTTTTTTCTTGAGGAGGCCGACCCCTGGCGGCCGGCGGCGTGGGAGATAATACGGTCCCGTCCGGACCTGTTCTTTTTCATCGTGACAAAGAGAATTCACCGCTTTCACGTGGGGCTGCCGTCAGACTGGGGAGACGGGTATGAAAACGTCTCCATCTCCGTAACCGCGGAAAATCAGGCCATGGCAGATTTTCGCCTTCCCATTTTCCTCAATGCGCCAATAGCCCGCCGCGGTGTGGCCTGCGAGCCGCTTTTGGAGTGCCTTGACCTTAAGGAATACCTCCGCACCGGGAAAATTGCTTTTCTCGCCGCCGGAGGAGAATCCGGTGAAAACGCCAGGGTGTGCGATTACAGCTGGATTTTAAGCCTTGCGGCCCAATGCCGGGAGGCGGGAGTGTCCTTTTCATATCACCAGACGGGGGCAAAGCTTTTAAAGGACGGCAGGCTATACTACATACCCAGGAAATTTCAGCACAGCCAGGCGAGAAAGGCGGGAATTGACACAGATTAGCGCTTTGGCTTTAAAGCAGAGCCAAATACTCAGCCACAGGAGAGGATACTCTCTCCTGTGGCTTTTTTCCAAGACATGGGTGAAAACGCAAACTGCAGCCATTGTATTTTCCCCGCATAAAATCTCCCGGCAAAAAGAAGGCGGCGGACAAGGAAGCCTTGTCCGCCAAATGAAAGGGTTGTGGGATAAAGATATGAGCTTATGTCCCTAAAACAGGGGGCAGGCGCCTTTGGCGCCCCTTGAATAAGCTGTGATATAAATATAACTCATTTTCCATAATTTGTAAATAGCAAA
This sequence comes from Candidatus Alloscillospira gallinarum, assembly GCA_904420055.1. GTDB lineage: Bacteria > Bacillota > Clostridia > Oscillospirales > Oscillospiraceae > Alloscillospira > Alloscillospira gallinarum. The sequence goes on from CAJFTV010000046.1 coordinate 2,429, forward strand.
TTTTGTCGAATTAGCACTACTTTTGTCGAATGTAAAATTATTTTTCCAAAAGTCTGTGTTTTATCCGTTTAATCACATCACCTTGCAGTCCGCAGTACTCGAGGTATTCTGTAATTCCGCCGTACTTCTCTTTAAAATGGCCAAGCAGTATGCGCATGTTTTCCGGCTCTGTCCTGTAAAACGGGCTGTCCACGTCCTCGTGGGCATTTTTTGCATACCCGTCTTTAAGGGGCGGCATACTTTTAAACAGCGTCAAATACTTTTTCCGCATATACACCTCAGACACTGCGTAATCTGCAATTATGTCCTCCTCCGCCACACCGCACAGCCCAAGAAGAAGCGCCGATATTATCCCGGTCCGGTCTTTTCCTGTGGTGCAGTTATATATTATGCACCCGTCTGTCCCGGCAAATGCCTCAAACACCGCTTTTACCCAGTCCCGGCCGCCGTCACACATCTTAATATACAGCGACCACCAGTTTACAAAAGGCCTGTCATTTTTGACCCCTGCTCCCTGGGCAACCTGCTTATTATAAGTCGGGATATTTTTATACACTATCCCCTCTGCCTCAGACAGCATGCTTTTCATACGCTCAGTCTCATGGCGGCCCCTGAAATCCACCGACAGGGCTACCCCGTAATTTTTTAAAAATTCCATATCACCGGGGCTGAGCGCACAGGGCACCTCACTCCTCACAAAGCGCCGGTACTGCGTTGTCCTGCCGCCCTCCGCCGCAAAGCCCCCAAGCTCCCGGGCGTTTACAAGCCCCTCTAAAGGAAGTCTTCTGTACTCCATAGCGTTCTCCTTTTATTTTTTCTCCAGTATACAATGGCTGAGCAAAAATTGCAAAGCCTCCCCTCTTTAGCAAACTATAACCTGCCCTGCGTCACAAAAGGAAATGATTTTGTTGTCTTGACACCTTGTTAGTGCTATACTTACAGTGTCAAAATAAAGATTAGGAGTATTTTATGGATATATCAAACATGTCAAACAACATGCGTTTTGCCGTCTTAATTGACGCTGAGAATATCCCCCACAGCTGTATTCAAAGCGTCATGAAGGAAATTGCAATTTACGGCACTCCAACAGTAAAGCGCATATACGGGGACTGGACAAATCCCGCAGTGTCCGGCTGGAAGCAGGACCTCCTGGAAAACGCCATTACCCCAATCCAGCAGTACAGCTACACAAGCGGCAAGAACTCTTCGGACTCCGCCATGATAATCGACGCAATGGACATTCTCTACACCGGCAACACCGACGGCTTTGTCCTCGTCTCCTCAGACAGCGATTTCACACGGCTTGCAATCCGCCTGAGAGAGGCCGGTCAGAAGGTAATAGGCATCGGCGAGAAAAAGACGCCGAACCCTTTTATTGTGGCCTGCGATAAATTTATTTACATAGAGGTAATCCGTGATAAGGTGCTGCCGGCGGCGGAAAAGGCAAAGGCAAAGCCCGCCGAAAAGGCAAAATCAAAGCCCGAGGCCGCTCCGAAGCCAAAGGAGCCGGTGAAGAGCATACCGGAGGACATCATAACCCTGATATCGGACTCCGTCTCCGACCTCGCCGGCGAGGACGAGTGGGTGTTCATGGGTGAGCTTGGAAATCTGCTTGTGAAAAAGCAGCCGGACTTTGACAGCCGCAATTTCGGCTTTAAAAACCTCTCCGGAATGATAAAGTCAATTCCCCGGTTTGAAGTGGATTTCCGCCAGACTGCCGACCCAAACATAAAACACCCCTATGTCCGGGATACTGAGGCATGACGAGGACCGTAAAACGCCGGGGCACAAAACTATGGAAGGTAATACTTGTCCTCATTCTCGCGGTTCTCTGCGCAATCACTCTGGACAGCACTTTCCGGTTGTCCGCAGAGGAATATGACATAGCATTTGAGACACTGCCTCCCGCATTCGACGGGTTTAAAATAGTTCAGATTTCTGACATTCACGGCAGAGAATTCGGTGACGGAAACTCCCGGCTCCTGGAAAAGGTTGCCGAGGCAAGCCCCGACATTATTGTCATAACCGGCGACATGGCGGACGATAAGACCGACATGAGCTTTGCATACCCCCTGCTGTCCGGTCTCATGGAAATAGCACCCACATACTATGTCACCGGCAATCACGAATACGACAGCGCAGACCTTGACGGACTTCTGGAGGTTATATACCAGTGCGGCGTCACCTTCCTCGACAACGAATACGTTATGTTGGAGCGCGGCGGCGAGAAAATTGCCCTTGTGGGAGTATCCGACCCCAACGGCCGGGCGGATATGCTCACTCCGGAGGAGCTTATGGACATTGTCCGTCAAAATGAGGGCGACTGCTTCACCATCGTATTAAACCACAGGAATAACCGCCTCCAGCGGTTTGCCGCTTTGGGGGTTGACCTTGTAATATCCGGGCATGCCCACGGTGGAATAATTCGCCTGCCTTTTACCGACGGGCTTATTGGCCCCGCAAGGGAAATTCTGCCAAGCTACACAAACGGCATATATACTGAAGGGAATACTGTTATGTTTGTCTCCCGCGGTCTCGCGGGACACCCCCGGTTTTTGAATAATCCGCACCTTCCAATTATAACCCTCCGCTCTTCTGCGGCATA
>CAJFTV010000047.1 GCA_904420055.1 Candidatus Alloscillospira gallinarum
ATTGAAATATAAAATATTCTGTACAACATGTTGTGCTGATGTCAGAATATGTCGAAATTTGCGATGAAAAATACTGGAAATAGCGTACAATATATGAAATAATCCCAATATAGGGGGTATTTCATGCTAAGCGAAAAATATAAGGAATTTACTTTGGAAGCTCTCACTGTAGCGTACTACATTATTACTTCCCCGGAGGGATTTGGTATATCGGTAAAGATACACGAAACCGGTGAGAGCTTCACGGCGAAAGGTATTTCTGACAGTATGCTCGAAGTAGTCAGAATTGCCGACAAAATGGTGTCCGGGACAGTAACGCCTGTCTCTGCGCCATATGTTCTTCACGACATACTTTGCGATATTAAATGGTAAAATGCCAAAACTCCGTAGACATTTGTTGACATCATATGGTATATTATGTATATCTGAGAAATCAACATCTACTATTCGGGAGGGTACACATTTTGAGATGTCCATTTTGCGGGTATTCTGAGAGCCGCGTCATTGACTCACGTCCGGCGGAAGAAGGCGCAACCATACGGCGCCGCAGGGAGTGCATGTCATGTCAGAAGCGTTTTACAACATATGAGATTATGGAGCGTCTGCCTCTTGTCGTTATAAAAAAAGACGGTAGCAGACAGACATTTGATAAAATAAAAATGCTAAACGGCATGCTCAGGGCGTGTGAAAAGCGTCCGGTGCCTATGGCAAATCTTCAGGCAGCAGCAGACGAAATCGAGCAGGAGCTTCAAAACAGCCTGGAGCGCGAGGTTACTTCTACCGAAATCGGCGAGCAGGTAATGCGGAGGCTTAAAAGCCTTGATGAGGTCGCTTATGTGCGTTTTGCCTCTGTATACCGCCAGTTTAAGGACATCAATACATTTATGGAAGAACTTACAAAGCTTTTAAACGACAAGTAGCAAAGTGAAGGAAAAAATCCGGCACCTCAAGGTGCCGGATTTATTGTTTTTAAAATACGCTGCCAAAGCGTACCCTTTCCATCTGTGCCACACTGTCAAGGTGATACATTGCCGCTTCTGCCGCTGCTGAGAGACGTTCAGCGTTCTGGTCATATGCCTCAAGCAAAAAATCGTACAGTGCCCCGGACACAGTGTCAATTTGGCTGTGACGCAGCACTATATGTGTATAGCTGTCTTTGCTCTTCCAAAGTGATACGGCTTTTTCCGCGCTCTCTATTGCCCCGTTCCAGTTGCCGCTTTCCGCTGCTGCCACCGCCTGCTCGACGGTTTTTGTTATCTCATCAGTGAGATTATTCACTATTCCTATGTTAAATATCGCAGCAATGAGAAGTACAATAAGAAGCAGTGCCGCTAAAACCTCTTTTACCATTCACGACACCTCTCTCATGGAGAAAAATATGTTGTCCGAAGCATCTGCAGTCATGATATACACGTCCTCAAATGTTTTTGCACCTTTTGCCCTTACCTGCTTGTCCAGCCAGTTCTCGTCCCGGCCTATGGCTTTTAAGTTGTGTACCAGAACTTTTCCGTCGTTTATGAGAATCACAGGATATCTCGCCTTTTCCACCTCCAGCTTTAACGCCTTTGGTGTCACCGGAGCCTCTTCAGGGTACAGTATTGTGCTTAGTGTACCGTCTGTCTCCAACACAGCATACTGCACTGTGGCTATGTCAAGAATGTCCTTTTTCCGAAGCTCTTCAGCAAGTTCGTCCAATGTAAATCTGTTTTTTCTCATCTCACGCTGAACTATTTTCCCGTTGTCAATAATCATGCTTGGCCTTCCGCACACCAATGAGCGGAACTTTAAACTGTTCATTATTCCGGCTGAGATTAAAATCTCACAGCAAAACAGTGTTATTACCGGAATAAGACCATAAAGCAGCGGTGTACCTGGATCCTGAAGGGGCTGGGAAGCCAGGTCGGATATCAGTACCGCCACAACCAGCTCAGCCGGTTCCAGCTCCCCCAGCTGTCTTTTTCCCATCAGGCGCATTGTTATGACAATAGCCAGAAAAATAATAATTGTCCTTATCATAGTTACTGCCATTTAAAATCGTACCTCCCCGTTTTCTTAAATAGTTTGTCCAGCTGTCTTCTGTTTTATTTGCCAATGCAGGTCAGTAATTTTTCAACATGCGGGGCTGCCTTTCACCATATTAATTACTAATCGAAAAAAGGCGGTAATTAATATGAATCGTGGAAGGAAACTGATATTAAATACAATTCTCTTGACCATAACGGCATTCATAATGCGTGGTATAGGAATGCTGTTTCAGATATATCTATCCCGAAAAATCGGCGCGGCGGGACTTGGGCTCTTTCAGCTTATAATGTCCGTTTATATGCTGTTTATGACTATCGCAATATCTGGAATACGTTTTGCAACCACACGCCTCGTCTCGGAGGAGCTGGGAGTGAAGCCCGACGGCGCTGTGGGCGGAATAATACGGAAATGCCTTATATATGCATTTTCATTCGGTACTGTTGCAGCAGTAGCACTTTACTCTCTATCCGGCACAATGGGGCTTATGTGGATAAAAGACACACGGTCAGTGCTGTCTCTCAGAATACTGTCTATAAGTCTTCCGTTTCTCGCCATGTCGTCGGTGCTGTCCGGTTATTTTACGGCAGTCTGCCGCGTTATAAAATCCGCTGCGGCGCAATTTGTCGAGCAGGTCTGCCGCATTTTAATAGTAATGATATTCTTCTCTATGGCTTTGGATCTTGACACCGAACACGCCTGCGCAGTTATAGTTGCCGGAAGCGTGGCCGGGGATTTTGTATCATTTGCAATACAATACACGCTCTATCTGTTCGACAAAAGGCGTTACCGCCAGCCCCGAAGCACAGGAGGCGTCACAGTGAGAATGCTTGGAATATCCCTCCCCCTCGCTTTCTCGTCATACGCCCGCACAGCACTGTCCACACTTCAGCAGATTTTTGTGCCCCGTGGGTTTGAAAAATCCGGTGCTACGGCCAATCAGGCACTCTCAGACTACGGCACAATCCACGGCATGGTATTTCCCGTAATAACACTGCCCTCTGCCCTTTTCACATCACTTTCGGAGATTATTGTACCGGAGCTGACCGACGCCCAGGTAAAAGGCGACAGTCACACAATCGAGGGTCTTGTAGGCAGAATGCTCAGGCTGTGCACGGTGTTTTCCCTCGGCGTTGCGGCGGTGCTGTTCCGGTACTCAGGAGAGCTTGGCCAGTGTATTTTCGGTGACGGAGACGTCAGAAAATACATGCGCATTCTATCGCTGCTCATGCCGATAATGTATCTTGACAGCGTCACTGACGGAATGCTGCGAGGTCTGGGACAGCATATGCACTCTATGTGGTACAATATAGCCGATTCTGTAATAAGCCTCGTCCTTGTATATGTCCTTCTGCCAAAGTGGGCAGTCACCGGATATATATTTATAATTTTCTTTACAGAAATCTTTAACTTCGCCCTCAGCATAAACCGCCTTGCTAAGGTCGCAAAATTCCATATAGGGTTCTTCTCAATATTTAAGGCGCTTGTTTCTTCGCTTGGGTCTGTCAATATTGCTATGGTAACTTTAAGGGCCCTGCGACTTCCTCTCGCCGCCAGTCCGCTAAGCGTTGCGGCCCATATTATCCTGACACTTGTTATCTATTTCTTTCTCCTTGGGGTGTTTAGATGCATTGACAGCAGCGACAAGGCGTGGTTTAAATCTGTACTGAAAAAGCATTGAATTGCTAAATTTTTCAAATGTGCTATAATGATAAAAAATTTACTGCAAACCTTAAGAAAACAGGAGTACAGCAAGATGTCCGAAATTAAGTACATAACTAATGAAGAAAAAGAAAAGCTTTTCAGCATGCTAATTGCAAAAAAACTGGACACCTCTTCCATACCACGCGCTCATATTGGCGTGCGGTACGGTGAACACAAAAATCAGCGCATGAATATCTATCTGCCGGAAAAACCGGGCAGATACCCCGTTATATTCTTTCTCCACGGAGGCGGCTGGCAGAGCGGGAGCTGCGACGACACGCAGGTAAGGCCCTTTCTGCCTGGAATTAGCCGGGACTACGCCGTAATAAGCTGTGAGTACCGGCTGCTTCCTGAAATTAAATACCCGGAGAATCTGTATGACGTAAAATCCGCGCTGGAGTTTCTCAATATCCATGGCAATGAATACGAGCTTGATATGTCAAAGCTGATTTTAGCCGGAGCGTCGGCAGGCGCCCACCTTGCCCTTATGGCGGCATTTACAATGGGTATACCCGCGTTTGACGGAAAGGCAAACAGAAACCTCCCCAAAGTCAGAGGCGTTATAGACCAGTTTGGGCCTGCTGACTTTGCAAATGAAGAGCACTATTACAACATATCCCAGTGCCCTCGGCTAAATCCCCCGGGAAACCCGGCTGCAAAGGCGCTGCTCTGCAGTGCAGTAGACGATAACCCCGGGCTTTACCGTTTCCTGTCTCCCATAGAAAACGTACACAAGGACATTCCGCCGGTGCTCATACTCCACGGGAAATATGACCCAATGGTGTCAAGCCTGCAATCCCAGGCGCTCTGCGACAAGATTACCCAGATATGCGGCCCAGGCCGAAGTGAAATACACATTGACCCGGCGTGCACTCATGCCGACACAATTTATGAGGGGGAACCTTATACATCTATAATCTTCGACTTCATTCACCGCTGTCTAGAAGATTGAGTTTTATTCCGCTGTTTAGCCTGTCCGCACAGCGCTAACATTTCACCTGCAAATTTGCGAAGACAGAGACGCACAATACAGTAATTAGGCGGCAAAAAAATTGTATTTCTTCCACAGTTCTTTCCTGCACCGGAATATTAAGCTCATCGCCTTCAAAAATTTTATTTCAATTTAGTGTAACATCTGCATATATCACGGCTTATCCACATAGATATTTACAAACCGGGGGGATGTCTTCCCTCAGGAAGAATACAGTAATTTGGAGGGAAAGTCGTGAACGACAGCAGAATATACGAAGACATCGCCCTGAGAACCGGCGGCGACATTTATGTCGGAGTTGTCGGACCGGTGCGGACCGGCAAGTCCACCTTTATCAAGCGCTTTATGGATACCCTTGTCATTCCCAATATTGAGGACATATATGTTAAGGAAAGAGCAAAAGATGAATTGCCGCAGAGCGGTTCTGGCAGGACGATTATGACCGCGGAGCCTAAATTCGTGCCGGAGGACGCCGTGGAGCTGACGCTTGACGGCACGGCCTCCTTCTCTGTGAGGCTTATTGACTGCGTCGGATATATGGTGCCCGGCGCAAACGGCCTTTTTGACGGTGAAAATGAGAGAATGGTAACAACACCGTGGTTTGACCACGAAATACCAATGACACAGGCCGCCGAGACTGGTACAAAAAAAGTCATATGCGACCACTCCACAATAGGAGTCGTGGTAACAACTGACGGAACTGTGACCGATATTCCCCGTGAAGACTATGTCCAGGCTGAGGAGCGGGTTGTAAATGAGCTCAAGGAAATCGGCAAGCCATTTTTAATTATTGTCAACTCAAGCGAACCGGAAAACGCACAGGGGCTGGCGGAAGAGCTCTCAGATAAGTACGGCGTAACCTGTATTGCAAAAAACTGTCTCACCTTGGAAGCGGAGGACATTACAGAGATAATACGCTGTATTCTGTGGGAGTTTCCCATTTCAAGCCTTGGCATATACCTGCCGGAGTGGCTGGACGCCATGGACTATTCAACACCTCTAAAGGCTGACCTGTTTAAAGCCTTCAGGGAAGCCGGAGAGGCCCTTTACAAGATAAAAGATGTCAAGCCCTTTACAGCAGCTCTATCTGCAATACCGGGCGTTGTACGGGCTGATATACGTGAAATGGATATGGGAAGCGGAATGTGTTCCGTATCTGTTGAACTGCCAAGGGAACTGTTTTACGGTACCATAAGCGACTTTACCGGTTTCACAATTACAAATGACGGCCAGCTAATAGAGCTTTTGAAAGAGCTCGCCTCCATAAAGGCTACTTATGACCGCATCGCCCCTGCCCTAAAGGACGCAAATGAAAAAGGATACGGCATCATCTATCCTTCTCAGGAGGAAATGCACCTTGAGGAACCGGAAATTGTAAGGCACGGTGGAAAATATGCAGTGCGACTGAAAGCCAGCGCTCCGTCCATTCATCTTGTAAAAGCTGATATCGAGACCGAGGTTTCCCCTGCTGTCGGCGGGGCTGGAGCTTCAGAGGACATTGTAGGACTTCTTCTTCAGGAATTTGAGGGAGATACAGGTAAAATATGGGAGTCAAATCTCTTCGGAAAATCACTTTATGACATCGCGAGCGAGGGACTTGTAACTAAAATAGACAAAATGCCGGAGAATACCCAGCGTAAACTGCGAAACACAATTCAGCGCATCGTAAACGAGGGCACCGGCAACATCATCTGCATAATTTTCTGAAATACAGACAGCAGGCCGCCGGGTGTGAACCCGGCGGCTTAAATATTTCATATATCATCTGACGCAGCAATTCCCGTACCGCAGAGACCGTTTACATGTTACATACATCGTCATAGTCTCATGTAAATTAAATTCCACGGCCTGTCACACCTGTCACGGGTGCTGTCCGGCTGCGGCATGGCGTCTCATATCTTCTACAAAAATAATGCATTTCTCAATAACACTTAAAACATTTAACGCCCCGAGATACTTAATATAGAAGCAGGCCGCTGCTATTTTGCAGCGGCCTGCTTCTATATTATTTCGCGCTTACAAGGCTCTTTTCCTTTGCAGTTTTACCCGGGTATTTTTCTGCCATGCCGCTCTCATAATTGTCCTCATGCCCTAACGCATCACCTGCTTTATCGGCCGGGACGGCCTCGGCAGCGTCCTCTGTGAAAAACCCTGCAAATAAACCATCTGGCGGATAGGTGTCGACGGCGGGCTCATAATCCTCATTTCTCACACCCGCAGCGTTCTTGACTGCGGATATAAGGTCATAGTAATTCGTATGCGGAACCGACTGAGGCGCGGATATTTCTGCCTCTCTGCGGCACTTTCGGCGGTCCTCAGCAAGCTTCTGCATTATCACGCGGCGCTCCCGTTTTTCCTCCTCAAGCTGTTTTCTGTACTTCATGGCATACAGAAAATATAAAACAACTGCTGCAATAATTAAAACGAAAATTATTATGCTAACGGGTGACAAAAGGCTCTCTTTGACTTCATTTTTTGTAAAAGCCCGCTTGTCAAGTGAGATGCTCTTATTTGCCGTGAGGCCTATCCTGCCATACTCCTGCCCACGGTACGAGACAATAATTTCTCCAAGTACGTCTCCCTTATCTACGGGTGCACGAACACCATCATTAAACTGCTTTATTTCAACCGAAAAGTCTGATTTGTCGCTGTCCTTGGTAACGAGAAAGCTCATATCTCCTGAAGGACCCGCGTATACATTCTCAGCCTCAACGCCCATGGCAACCGGCACGGAGGTCAGGCTTTCTCCGGCTTTTAAAACCGTCATCAGCTTGTAGTTTTCACTGCTCCACGCGAGCATATTTTTCAGGTCGCTGAAAATATCCGACATGCTGTTTCCGTTAACAGCAACCGCAATTACTTCAAATTCAGCATCCTGTGATTCACCCACCGCCGCGGCGGAGTTCACAGTATCAGTTTCAAGGCTTGCCTTGCCGCCTATGCAGTACTCACTGTACACCGGTGATGACCGTACCTGAAGCTCGTTTTTCGTAAGAATAGTGGTTTCAACACCGCCCTCATCTTTTGGCAGTATATACATGTGCGACGAGAATATCGTCCTGAATAATTCGTTCTTTAATGCACTTATAATAATTCTTGCCATGTCATGAGCTGTCGTATACTGGTTTTCGTCCTGCCTGCCGTCGGCATTCCGGAAGCTCGTATCTGTACAGCCCAAAACACCCGCAGCCTTTGTCATATTCTTGGCAAACTGCTCCTCCGTTACGTCCATATAGACAGCCAGGGCCCTTGCCGCTGTTGGGTCAACATCGAAATGCGTCATATACATTAGCTGCTCAACGGTAAATTCGTTTCCTTCTTTTATATAAGCAGCGTCAGATTCAGCCAGCATCCTGTCCGTTATAGTTACAATATCTCCCCTGGACATCTGACCGTTTTCACATCCCTCCGACGCCATGTATAGCGTCATAATTTTAGTAAGTCCACCGGGAGCAAAACGGGCATCTTCATTGTTGGAATAAATTACCTGCCCTGTTGCTGCACTTATGACAATCCCACTTGCCGAAAGCGCGGTAAATTCTGACGCGGCAAGGACTCCTGATGCCATAATACTCATTAGTACGACATAAATTATTAAATTACATAGTAATTTTTTTGCCGTTTTCATATAAAACTCCAATAATTTTTGTTATAATGCGATTGAATATCTGCATTATTATTGTTATTATATTAAAAGTATATCAAATTGGCATTTTTATATCAATATCTATTAAAAAGTTTTAATAATTTGATATAATTTTTAACCTTTTTATAATAATATGAACAAAAAAGATGTGAAAAACAGAAAATTCTGGCTGTTTGTTCTGTGCAGTATGCTGGTTTTGCTTTCGCTTACAATCGGGTATTTTATAGGCCGGCACTCTGCCCGCGGGGATGTGACGCTCCGCCCCGGTGTATATGTAACCACAGAAAATCAGGAGGAGGACACCTCTGATACCACCGTGCCCTCTGGTACAGCTTCTCTGATAAACTTAAACACTGCCACCGCCGCAGAGCTTGACACTCTGCCCGGTATTGGACCTGTGATATCAGAGCGGATTATTGAATACCGGGAAACAAACGGCCCATTTAACACTCCCGCCCAGATTATGAATGTGAGCGGAATTGGAACAGAAACGTATCTCAACATAAAGGATTTAATTACTACAGATTAGGAGGAACAACATGAAGATACTCGTTGTTGATGATGAAAAATTACTTGTAAAGGGTATAAAGTTCAATCTCGAACATGAGGGCTATCAGGTTGAAACCGCAAGCGACGGCGCGGAAGCCGTTGAGCTTGCACGCACAGGAAATTTTGACCTTATCATTCTTGACCTTATGATGCCTAAAATGGACGGGCTGGAGGCCTGTATGAACATACGTGAATTTTCCACAGTTCCCATAATCATGCTTACAGCCCGCAGCGAGGACACAGACAAACTGATTGGTTTTGAATACGGTGCGGATGACTACATCACAAAGCCTTTTAATATTCTTGAGCTCAAGGCCCGCGTGAGGGCTCTTCTGCGCCGCTCTTCCCTCACAAAGCAGCTCACCACTACGGCAAAAATCTCAGGCGGCCACATTGTCCTCGACCTAGAGAAGCGCATAGCTGAGAAAAATGGAGAACCGGTAGACCTCACCGCAAAGGAATTTGACATTATCGAGCTGCTAATGCGAAATCCCAACAAGGTTTACAGCCGTGAGAGTCTTTTAAACATAATCTGGGGCTATGACTACCAGGGAGACATCAGAACAGTTGACGTACATGTGCGCCGCCTCAGAGAAAAGCTGGAAAATACGCCGGCTTCGCCGGAGTGCATAATGACCAAGTGGGGAGTTGGCTACTATTTCAAGGGATAACGCGGGAAA
>CAJFTV010000048.1 GCA_904420055.1 Candidatus Alloscillospira gallinarum
CCACGGCCGCAGCAAGCTCCTCCGGAGACACCACAGATAAAATGGAAAGGGCCGCCTTGGGACCAACGCCTGAGACCGAGGTAAGCAGCTCAAAGCACTTCTTTTCACTTGTGCTCCAAAATCCAAATATGTCAAAAGCGTCCTCTTTTACATTGCAGTAAGTGTAGAGTTTGGCCTGTTCACCCAGCTTCAGATGAGATACCGTGTTCATGGACACATTACAGGCATACCCCACGCCCCCCACGTCCAGCACGGCAAGCCCCGGTTCAAGGACAGTGACCTTTCCATCTATATAGTAGAACATACGCTGTCTCCTCCAATATTGAGCAGTGAATTTGAAAAACGGCTGTGGGTCACAGCAAGGGCGAGGGCGTCTGCCGCGTCGTCAGGTTTTGGTACCTTGGAGAGTCCCAGTATATTTTTAACCATCTCCATCACCTGACGCTTCTCTGCCCGTCCGTAGCCAGTCATGGCCTGCTTTACCTGCAGCGGTGTGTACTCGAACATGGGTATTCCCCGCTGCTGTCCGGCAAGGAGTATAACTCCCCTTCCATGGGCGACCGCAATGCCGGTTTTAAGGTTTGTATTAAAGAACAACTCCTCCACGGATATCGCGTCCGGGTGGAATGTGTCAATAAGGCTTAGCATATCATTATATATCTGAGACAGGCGCACAGAGAGGCGCAGTCCGGCAGGCGTGGATATAACGCCGTAACGCACTGGCTTAAGTGCCGAACCCGCTGCTTCAACAACGCCAAACCCCACTGTGGCAATGCCGGGGTCTATTCCCAAAATAATCATACCATGCACCTCTAAGGCATTTTAGCATTATAATGGGAAAAAGGCAACATCGCACTTTCCCATACAGGCAAATCCGCTCAAAGGATATATACTCCTCTTAAGATTTTCACTCAAATAGCACGATATTTTTCACAGCTTCAAAAAAACGGCATACACTGTATTGAAGCAGGAATTAAAAACTATTTCCACAACTCAAACATATTTAAGGAGGAACACATATGGCAGACAGAGTTTCGCCCGGCGCCATTACTGATGGCATGAATTGCCGTGAGGCCGTTTGCATTCACACAGATAAAATCTTCGACAGCTGCCGCGACAAAGACTGTATAGAAGACCTCAGGCTCTACCCCACCGCGGCGTCACAATTTTACATTGACAACGCTGTAAGTGTCAGGGCTCGCACAGCACAGCTGCTCTACGCCTCTGTAGATGTAGACGAGGTGACTTTTAACCGCGGTTTTTACACAGTTGACGTGCGCTATTTTTACAGAGTGACAGGCGACGCCTTCACCCTCTCAAATCCCCCCGCCGAGATTGAGGGACTGGCAGTATTCGACAAGAGGGTTATCCTCTTCGGCAGCGAGGGCAGCGCAAAGGTATTCACCTCTCAGGATATCATAACCGACGGTCAGACAATGCGCCGGGCGATAATGCCCAAGGCAATTGTCGAGGCGGTCGACCCAATTATCTTAAACATGCGCGTTGTCGACGTCTGCGACTGCATACCCGGTGACAGTGTATACACCGATGTGCCGGATTTTATTTCAGCCATGTTTAACGGCGACCTTGTACTGGACGGAACAGGCAGAAGAGTGTACATAACTATCGGCCAGTTCTCAATCATACGCCTTGAACGCGATTCTCAGCTTCTCATTCCGGTTTATGACTACTGCATGCCTGAAAAAGAGTGTGTAGGCTGCGGAGATGACGACCCCTGCACCCTGTTCTCACGCATCAGCTTCCCCGTTGACGAGTTCTTCCCCCCGGACACCATTGACAAGTCCGACTGCTACCGGGACGTGATGGGAAACACAAGAGGCAGCTAAAACTTCTACAGCACCATATCCGACAAAAAATCCCCGGCTCAATTGAGCCGGGGATTTCCATGTTATCTTTGCGGCTTAGTCTGTTACATAGGGAAGAAGGGCAATCTGTCTTGCTCTCTTAATTGCAACCATGAGCTGGCGCTGATGAGCTGCGCACGTGCCGGTTGTTCTGCGGGGCAGAATCTTACTCCGGTCAGACATATAGCGGCGAAGCTTTGCGGTGTCCTTGTAGTCTATGTGCTGGCACTTATCAACACAGAACTGGCAAACTTTCCTGCGCTTGCGTCCGCGCTGCTTGTTGTCTCTCTCGTTAGCCATTATTTAACCTCCAATCATTCTGAAATGGTTATCAGAACGGCAGGTCTCCGTCGTCCTCGTCAAGCTCTGCGAAATCTGAGCCGGTTACGGGGGCGGTGTACCCACTGTCGTAGTCGTTTCTTGCAGGAGCCTGGAAACCGGCGGCTTCCCTGCTCTTTTTACTCTCGGTAAAATAGATATTGTCGGCGACAACCTCCGCACTGCGGCGCTTGTTGCCATCCTTGTCAGTCCAGTCACGGATTTGAAGTCTTCCTGTGACTGCGGCCATCTGGCCCTTGACAAAGTACTTTGAAACAAATTCTGCTGTATTTCTCCAGGCGACAATGTCGATGAAATCCGTCTGTCTCTCGCCGCTGTCCCTTGAGGTATATCCCCTGTCCACAGCAAGCGTGAACGAGGCCACCGCAGTACCTGTCCCAGTGTGTCTCAGCTCCGGGTCGCGGGTAAGGCGTCCCATAAGAACTACCTGGTTCATATGTGCCTCCTTACTGACCGACCACTGTAATCAGTGAACGCATAACGCCGTCGGTGATTTTGAGGATACGGTCGAGCTCTGCCGGGAATTCCGGAGCAGATGTGAACTTGGCCAGAACATAATATCCCTCGGGCTTGTCGTTGATGAGATAGGCCAGCTTGCGCTTGCCCCACTCGTCCTGCTCTGTGAGCGTACCATTTGCCTCAATAAGGTTTTTGAACTTTTCGACGATTGCCGCGATTTCCTCCTCACCCTTATCAAGGTCAATGATGTACATGAGCTCATAGTTCTCAGTTACCTTTGCCATTTTTACATGCACCTCCTTTTGGACTATTGGCCCCCATTTTTGGGCATGGGAGCAAGGATACCTGTTCACACAGGCTTATTTATTATACACAATTATACGGATTTGTCAATATTTCCATATTATATTTCTAAAAATAAAATGTTCTTACATGATTTAAACTTGAAATAAGAAATAATTCCCACTAAAATTATGAGTAGATACTTTAGGAAAAATGGAGGACAAATATAATGGCATTTCATCAGTTTAATCCTTTCTGCCCAATTATAGCATGCTGTGGCTCTGTCGCCGTGCTTGGCGACAAGATTAAAGAGGCCGGGTGCAAAAGGCCCATCATCTGCTGTGATGAGGGTATTGTAAACGCGGGCATCACAAAGAAAGTTCAGGATATACTCGCCGCCAGCGGGCTCGACTGCGGAGTATTCAGCGGCGTTCACGCAGACCCATCTGCCGAGATAGTTGACGAGGCTGTCGAGGCTGCCCTTGCTCACAAAGCCGACTGCCTTGTTGGTCTTGGCGGAGGAAGCAGCATGGACACTGCAAAATGTGCTTCAATCCGTCTCAGCGGGTTTGAGGGAAAGACGGCAAAGTATGTCCTTGCCGTGCCAATCAGAATGGACACAACCGTTCCCGTATTTCTTGTACCAACCACAACCGGCACCGGCAGCGAGTGCACAAAGGTAGCTGTCATCTCCCGTCCTGAGCACAATGTAAAATGGAGCGTCTATGTAAATACCACAATGGCAATAATAGACCCTGAGCTTACTGTTACGCTTCCAAAGCACGAGACTGCTACAACCGGTCTTGACGCCCTGGCACATGCAACTGAAGCTCTCACAAGCAAAGACTCAAATGTACACTCTGACCTCTTGGCAGTTGCCGCCATTGAAAAGATATCAAAATATCTCCTTACAACATGGATAGAGCCCGACAATATCGAGGCCCGTACTCAAATGGCTCTTGCCGCCAACTGGGCCGGCATGGCATTTGCCGACCCAATGTGCCATGCAGGCCACGCCATAGGCGACGCACTGGGCTGTAACTTCCACACAGCTCATGGACACAGCTGTTCACTTGGTCTTGCCGAGGTAATGCGGCTTGTGGCCCCCGCTGTTCCCGAAAAAATGGCAGTTATTGCAAAGGCAATGGGTCTTAATGTAAATGGCTCTGAGACCGGCAAGGAGCTGGGCGACATGGTTGCAGAGTTTATTTATGACCTTATGCGCAAAATGGAGCTTATATCTCTCAAATCCATAGGGGCTACACGTGAAGGCGTTATTGCTCTTGCCCAGGAGGTTGTAGACAACCACCTGTCAAGTTACTGTCCTGTAAAAATCACGCTGGAGGTCGCGGAAAAGCTTCTCGCAGACATGTACGACAACTACCAGTAAGAGGCACAAGAAATGACAGTTGAAGAGATTTTCACCTTTCTTACAAAAGGCGCTAACTGCAGTCAGGCAGTTCTTTTAAGCGCGGCTGAAGAGCTTGGCATATCTCAGGAAACTGCGATGAAAATTGCCGCAGGATTCGGCGGAGGTATGTATTCGGCTGATACATGCGGCTGTGTCACCGGCGCAATCATGGCCCTTGGCCTCAAATACGGCTGGGACTTTACCGGAAATCAGAGCTACAGGGATACTTGCCGCGAAAAAATACTTGAGTTTAAAGAGCGTTTTAAAGAGGAAAACGGCTCAATCTATTGCCGCGAACTCTTAGGAGCTGATATTTCCACACCAGAGGGCGCCGCAGAAGTTGAACAAAAAAATTTGAAACAGGAACTATGTCCAAAACTCATGGCAAGTGCAAGTGAAATTTTGGCCGACCTTCTTGACGACTGACTGATAAAATATATCCCGGACTTTTAAGATAAAAGTCCGGGATATTTATCTGCTCTTTTTTATATCCGGGAGGGAATCATCTTCGTCAATCCATTGCTGAGTAAGCGTATCGGTATATTTCCCCTCACCTATTCTGCAAACCACGCGGACAATTCCGGCGTTTATAATGAGCCGGCGGCACATTGAACATGGTGTTGTATCAGTGAGAAGCTCTCCGGTCTTGCTGTTTCGGCCGGTAAGATACAGTGTTCCGCCAATCATATCCCGGCGCGCCGCGGAAATTATTGCATTTGCTTCAGCGTGGACACTGCGGCAGAGCTCATATCTCTCTCCGCTGGGAATGTTCATGGAGTCCCGCCTGCAATACTGAAGGTCTATGCAGTTGTCGCGTCCTCTGGGAGCCCCGTTGTATCCGGTGGCAACAATTTCGTCGTTTAATACAATTATAGCTCCATATTTACGGCGAAGGCATGTAGAGCGGTTTAACACAGTTTCCGCGATATCAAGGTAGTAATTTATCTTATCTTTTCTCACTGTCATATCCCCTTTCTGCGACTGCTACTTACAATTATAATTATATCCTGACAAATGTCAAACAAATATAATTTAAAAAAGCTGAAAAAATGTCTTGCATTTTGTTTGCGTGTATGCTATTATAATGGGGCGCTGCAAAGCGAATGAAAAATGCGCCTGTAGCTCAGCTGGATAGAGTGCGCGGCTACGAACCGCGAGACCGGGGGTTCGAGTCCCTCCAGGCGTACCACATTAAAAATGGCGAGGAAAAATCCCTATTTATAGGGATTTTTCCTTTTTATAATCATTTGCTATTGATGCAATTTAGAAGATACTCTGAGAGCGAACCCCTCTTATATTTCTAATCAAAGTTGAAAGCTATACCCGTTTTGAAGCAACTACACTGTTACTTGCCTTAGTTTCTCTGCCTGTTGCCGGCATTGTTTCCAGTGTTGGCGGCATGGTGGGTTCCTTTATACCGGCATAAATATTCGTGAAGGAGAAAATATATGGATAATTACAAGTTACTGCGAATGGGTATTATTATCACTGTTTCCCTAATTGTCACTTTAGCAGTGAGCACATCACATAAATACACGCCAAAGGGGAAAGCACTATTTCTAAGCGTATTTATCGTTCTGTTTGCAGTCATTGTTACGACCATACCATTGCCAAAATCAAACGCAGTATGGGCCTCACCGGAAGAAGCCTTTACCGCAACACATTCTGAAAAATATATCACAAAAATCCACGGTAAATCTTCTGACCTAATCTTATTTCAAGCCAAAGACAGTCGTTCCACAGAAGCTGCTGTGTTGATTAAGGATAAAGAGGGATATCGTTTTGATGACGAACAATTAAAAAGTTATTACATTGGTGAACGAGGA
>CAJFTV010000049.1 GCA_904420055.1 Candidatus Alloscillospira gallinarum
ACTTTGAAAGTCTTGACAATGCAAAAAGTGCAGCAAACTGAGCTTATTTCTCACTTTATTTGCCCAATAATCTCTTGCATACGGCAATAATATGATTTAAAATTAATATATAAATTATATATGAGGTGAGACTACTATGGAAATGCACAAGGTTGAATACGTAATTCAGTTAACAGGCAGCAAACTCTTTGACGTTGTAATGTACAACACGGCAAAAAATCTGTGCAAGGAATTTCCCGGTCTTGAAATGGACTACACAGATGACAAGCATATCCGCATTTTTGGCGAGTTAAATGACTACTGGTATGGAAAATACCAGGAAAAAATGTTTGACTGACATTAGTTTTATTAGCAAACCTCACCCCTTAGATAAATGGTAAAAGCCTCCGGTGCCTGGCATTAAGCTGAGTACCGGAGGCTTTTCACTGCATAAATGGTTTAAATCTGCAATTTTTTATATTTTTACTCTGTAAATTGTATTTACGCTATGATATAATGTAACAAATCATGTGACAGGCTTATTATATACAGCACACCCCGCAACGATGTGCAGACATACCCCAGTCACAGGTAAGAATTCGAGTTTTCGTCCCGATAAAGCTATATAAACTATATAAAATAGATAGCTCAATATTCAAAAAAATATTTAATCAAAGGAGTTACACATGAGCGAGTACATTATCATGACGGATTCCGCCTGCGACCTTCCTGCGGATTTTGTCACCCAGCGAAATATAGAGGTCATTCCACTAACCGTCACAATGGACGGCAAGAGTTTTCCCCACTATCCCGACGGCAGAAACATGTCAGTAAAAGACTTTTACGCTGCACTACGGTCCGGCAAAATGGCCAGTACATCTGCCGCAAATATCGAACAGTTTAAAGAAGCCATGACTCCTTTTCTCAAGGACGGCAAAGACGTCATATACCTCGGTCTCTCCTCTGGTCTTACAAGCACCGTGGACGCGGGAAATATGGCGGCAGAAGAACTCATGGAGGAATTTCCGGGTCGCAAGGTTTACATAATTGACTCACTGTGCGCGTCTCTCGGTTTCGGCGCACTGGTTCTGTATGCCGCTGATAAACGGGACAGCGGCGGCACAATAGACGAGGTGCGGGACTACATAGAGGGATTAAAACTCCATCTCTGCCACTGGTTCACAGTGGACGATCTGTTTCACCTGAAGCGGGGCGGACGTGTCTCTGCGGCCACGGCCATACTGGGTTCTGCCCTCAATGTAAAGCCTGTTCTGCATGTTGATGACGCCGGACACCTTATAAACGTCAGCAAGGTTCGGGGCCGGGCAGCCTCAATAAAAGCCCTGTGCCAGCGCATGGTGGAGACGGGGACGGATATCGAGAGTCAAACGGTTTACATAAGCCACGGTGACTGTGAGGCCGATGCTTTAAAGCTCCGGGAGCTGGTTGCCCAGGCAGGAGTAAAAAACATAATAATAAACCCCATAGGCCCTGTAATCGGTGCTCATTCCGGTCCGGGCACTCTGGCGCTTTTCTTCATTGGTACGCACAGATAATTTTATAACTTCCCCAAAAATTGCTCTGTCAGTCCAAAAACATATATTCAAATTCACCATTGACAATTTTGACCCTGTAGGTGTTTAATTACCCTGTAAATTTAAATTTTCATCTTTTAGCGTATTAAGGGAGAAATCTATTCGTGATTATTGCAGCCGTATTTTTTGCATACTTTTATTACTTTTACTTTAGAAACAGAGTAAAAGCGATTAGTGCTGCAAAATTACGGTGATATACGAAACGGATTATTATAACAGTATTTTCGTAGGGTAACGGTAAGACCGCACACGCAATCGCGCATGTGCGGTCTTTTTATTTTCAAGGAGGTCAGGAAAATGATTACAGTATTAAAGCCAAACACCACAAAAGAACAGCAGGACCACCTAATAAAGTGGTTTGAGGAGAGAGGTCTGGGTGTCCACATCTCCGAGGGACAGGACTACACCGTTTTGGGTCTAATCGGCGATACGAGCAAAATAGACGTATCGCTTATAGAGAGTCTCTCCATGGTAGATTCCGTAAAGCGGGTATCTGAACCCTATAAGCAGTGCAGCCGCAAGTTCCACCCGGAGGATACGGTGATTGAAGTTGGAAACACAAAAATAGGCGGCGGCAACTTTGCTGTAATTGCTGGCCCATGCTCTGTTGAGTCCGAGGAACAGCTCACGACCATTGCCGAGGACGTAAAGCGCTCCGGTGCCACAATGCTTCGCGGCGGTGCCTTCAAGCCCCGTACCTCTCCCTACTCTTTCCAGGGTCTCAGAGCCGACGGCATTGAGCTTCTCATGAAGGCCAAGGAAAAAACCGGGCTACCTATTGTAACCGAGATTATGAATGCCGACCACCTTCCGCTGTTTAAGGACGTAGACGTAATTCAGGTCGGCGCGAGAAACATGCAGAATTTTGAGCTTTTAAAAGAGCTTGGCAAGACGGACAAGGTCATACTTCTTAAGAGGGGACTTGCCAACACATTTACCGAGCTTTTAATGAGCGCCGAGTACATTCTCTCCGAGGGCAACCAGAACGTAATCCTCTGTGAGAGAGGCATAAGGACATTTGAGACTTACACGAGAAACACTCTCGACCTGTCGGCCGTGCCTGTACTTCACGAGCTCACACACCTGCCCGTTGTAATTGACCCCAGCCACGCCACCGGCATGTCTCGCCTGGTTCCCCCCATGGCGATGGCCGCAGCCGCCTGCGGAGCAGACGGCATTATGGTTGAAGTACACAACAACCCCGCCTGTGCCCTTTGTGACGGCGCCCAGTCTCTCACCCCGGCACAGTTTGACGAGATGCTGAAGAAAGTCACGAAAATCCGCGAGGTGCTTTAATATGACTGTTGGAATAGTAGGACTTGGCCTTATCGGCGGTTCAGCGGCAAAGGCATACGCGCACGCCGGCCACAGGGTTTTAGGTTTTGACAGAGACGAGTCAATGCTCTCATTTGCAGAGCTGGCCGGTGCCGTATCCGACGCCCTCACCGATAAAAACATTGGTGAGTGCCAGCTTATTTTAATCGCAATTTACCCGGAGGCGGCGGCGGAATATCTCAGAGAAATGGCGACGAGCATCGGACGTGATACACTTGTAATAGACCTCTGCGGCACAAAAGAACTGATATGCGGCACAGGATTTAAGCTGGCAGAAAAATACGGCTTTACCTACGCCGGCGGACACCCCATGGCGGGCACTCACCGCTCCGGCTTTAAGGCCAGCCGCCCGGACCTCTTTCGGGGCGCTCCCATGGTAATCGTTCCCCCTGTGTACGACGACTTAACCCTTTTAGACAGGATAAAGTCGGCCCTTGAGCCCATGGGCTTTAGCAGCATATCTGTCACCACGGCCGAGGAACACGACAGAATTATTGCCTTCACCTCTCAGCTTGCACATGTCGTCTCCAGCGCCTACGTCAAGAGCCCCACGGCCAAGAAGCACCTGGGTTTTTCCGCCGGCAGCTACAGGGATATGACAAGGGTTGCACTTTTAAATCCCGAAATGTGGGCGCAGCTATTTTTGGAAAACAGTAAAAACCTCTCTTTTGAAATAGACTGTATAATCGAAAACCTCACAAAATACAGGGACGCCATTTCCTCAGGAAACAGGGAAGAACTTATAAACCTGCTTGAGGAGGGCTCCCGGATAAAAAAGGAGCTTGACGGAGAATGAAAAATATTGTTGTCTCCGCCTCCCGAACATACGACGTATTAATCGGCCAGGGAATTTTGAATGACGCCGGCGCGCTTATGAGAGAGAGGATTTCCTCCGGCACCGCCGTACTTGTCACAGATGACAATGTAAACGCCCTGTACGGCGACAAGGTTGAAAATTCCCTTAAAAACGCGGGAATAACCGTTCACCGCTTTGTGTTTCCCAGCGGAGAGCAATCCAAGTGTCTGGAGGTATATGGCCGGCTTTTAAATTTCATGGCAGATGCAGGTCTCACCAGGAGCGACGCCCTTGTCGCCTTGGGCGGGGGTGTCGCCGGAGACCTGGGCGGCTTCGCCGCGGCGACGTACATGCGCGGCATAAAGCTCATACAGATACCAACTACACTGATTGCAATGACCGACTCCTCTGTCGGTGGCAAGACGGCCATTGACCTGCCGGGTGGGAAAAATCTCTGCGGCTCATTTTACCAGCCCCACCTTGTCATATGCGACACCACGGCGGCAAATACGCTGCCACCTGACGTATTCAGGGACGGGTGCGGCGAGGTAATAAAGTACGGCCTTCTGAAAAGCCCGAAGCTATTACGCCATTTAGAGGAAAACGGCCTCGGCTTTGACAGGGATTACGTTATTTATAAATGTGTCGAGATGAAGCGGGATATTGTGTGCAAAGACGAGCTTGACACAGGCCTGCGCCAGCTTTTAAACCTTGGCCACACCATAGGGCACGCATTTGAAAAGCTCAGCGGCTTCACTCTATCCCACGGCAGCGCCGTGGCAAAGGGTATTGCAGTTATGGCCGAGAGCTGTAAAAACGCCGGTATATGCAGCAAAGAGTGCTGTGACAGAACTGTTGCTCTCATAGAGAAATTTGGTTTTGACCTCCGAGGCGGATATGATTTTGACAGCGTTATGAGCTGTGTTCTCTCCGACAAAAAGCGGTCAGGCGGCAATCTCACATGGGTAGTTCTGGAGGATTACGGCAAAAGCGGGCTTAAGACAGGAAGCACGGATGAATTTGCATCTTTTATAAAGTCAGGAGTATTAAAATGGAAGTAACCATCACCCCGTCGTCGCCCGGCGGCGTTATAAAAGCAATAAATTCCAAATCCCACGCCCACCGTCTGCTGATATGCGGAGCGCTGTCAAGCTCCCCATCCTTCATGTCGTGCGAAAGCACGTCGGAGGACATTGAGGTCACGGCCAGATGCCTGTGCGCGCTTGGGGCTTCAATTGACTACACGGACGGAGGATTTAAAATTCTTCCTGTGCGGGAAATTCCGGACAATCCGTTTCTCGACTGCGGGGAGAGTGGCTCCACCCTGCGCTTTCTGCTGCCGGTGGTCTGCGCACTGGGCGCAAACGCCCAGTTTTACATGGCGGGGCGGCTCCCCGAGCGCCCGATATCCCCCCTTACAGAACAGCTTGAATTCCACGGATGCAAAATTGGCAAAAGCTCCCCCAGGATATTAAAGACAGGCGGGCGGCTGCAGAGCGGAAGCTATACAATTCCGGGAAATATCTCTTCCCAGTTTATAAGCGGACTTCTCTTTGCCCTGCCTATGACACCCGACGGCGGCGAAATAACAGTGACAGGAAAGCTTGAGTCCTCCGGCTATGTGAATATGACTCTTGACGCCCTGCGTCTCTCCGGCATAACAGTCGAAGCATCTCCCTCCGGCTACAGGATACCCGGCCGGCAGCGCTACAGCCTGCCGGAGCGCACTGCCACCGAGGGAGACTGGTCAAATACCGCTTTCTGGCTGGCCATCGGCGCCATGTCAGAAAACAGCGTGACATGCACCGGGCTAAATCACCTCTCAAGCCAGAAAGACAGGAGAATAGTCCGGCTGCTCCGCCGCTTCGGCGCCGAGGTGAGCACAACTCCCGGCACCGTCACATCGAAAAAGGGAAACCTGCACGGAATTGAAATAAATGCCGGTGAAATCCCCGACCTTGTCCCTGTGCTGTCAGTACTTGCCGCAGCGGCGCACGGGACGACAAAGATTACCCATGCCTCACGTCTCCGCGCAAAGGAGAGCGACAGGCTAAAATCTGTTTCAGCGCTTATCTCCGGTCTCGGCGGAGACATAAAAGAGACTAAAGACGGCCTATTAATAAACGGCACCGGTGAGCTCCGCGGCGGCATTGTGGAGTCCTTCGGCGACCACAGGATTGCAATGTCAGCCGCCTGCGCCTCAGTCATATGCAAAACCCCTGTAATAATTAAAGGCGCTCAGGCAGTAAAAAAATCGTACCCCGGTTTCTGGCACGACTTCGAGACCCTTGGCGGCAAATTCAAAGCGGAGGAAGAGATATGAGCAGCACTTTTGGAAAAATACTCAGACTGTCGGTTTTCGGTCAGTCCCATTCTGCCGGAATAGGCTTTTCCCTGGACGGATTTCCCGCCGGATTTCCCGTTGATATGGAGGCCCTTTCCGCCTTTATGTCCCGGCGGGCGCCGGGAAAAAACGAGTACTCGACGCCCCGCCGTGAAAAAGACATACCGGAGTTTATCTCCGGTATTGTAGACGGAGTTACCTGCGGCGCGCCGATTGCCGCCGTCATATTTAACTCCGATGTGAAAAAAAATGACTATGCAAATCTCAAAAGCGTCCCCCGCCCGGGACACGCGGATTTTACCGCCGAGATAAAATACGGAGGATACCAGGACAAAACCGGGGGCGGGCACTTTTCCGGGCGGCTCACCGCCCCAATCTGCGCCGCCGGCGCGCTGTGCATACAGCTTCTCAAATCACGGGGCATTGAGGTGGCCGCGCACATAAAGGCCATACACGGTGTCTGCGACGCGCCCATGTCTCCGGAGAACATACTGTCCGCCCGGGACAAGCCCTTCCCTGTCATTTCAGACGAGGCGGGTGAAGATATGCGCCGGGAAATTGCCGACGCCAAATCCCGCGGCGACTCCGTGGGAGGAATTATAGAGTGCGCGGTTTTAGGTCTCCCCCCGGGGGTCGGAGACCCCATGTTTGACGGAATGGAAAACAGAATAGCAGGGGCCGCTTTTGCCGTGCCCGCCATAAAGGGAATTGAGTTCGGCGCAGGCTTTGGGGCCGCCAGCATGTACGGGACTGAAAATAACGACCCGTTTTACTGTGACGGCACTGATGTCAGAACATCGACCAACAACTCAGGCGGAATACTCGGCGGAATAACAACCGGAATGCCCCTTGTTTTTTCCTGCGCCGTAAAGCCCACCCCATCTGTGGCCACCCCTCAGAAAAGCGTTGATATGGTCTCAGGTCAGAATTGTAATCTGGAAATTCACGGCAGGCACGACCCCTGTATAGTTCCCCGTGCAGTACCCTGCATCGAGGCGGCCGCCGCTCTTGCCGTAACTGATGCACTCATAGAGTGCGGAATAATAGCGAAAGGAAGTATATAGACATGAATCTTGATGAACTCAGGCTGGAAATTGACGGAATTGACAATGAGATAATAAAGCTCTTTCAGGAGAGAATGGATATCTCCTCACAAATTGCCAAATACAAAAAAGACAACAACCTCAAAATAAAGGACCCGGCCAGAGAGAGGGCAAAGCTTGCCGATGTGGCCGCCAAGTCCCGGGACGACATGCAGTCCTATACCTGTTTTCTCTTCGGCCAGCTGTTCGAGCTGAGCCGCACATACCAGAACAGGCTCATCTCCGACGGGACAGAGCTTGCCCGGCAGGTAAAAAGCGCCATTGAAAACACCCCTCAGGTTTTCCCAAAAAGCCCCATGGTGGCATGCCAGGGCGTTGAGGGCGCATATTCCCAGCTGGCCTGCGGCAAGATGTTCCAGACGCCAATGATTATGTACTTCAACAACTTTGAAGGCGTTTTCTCCGCAATTGACAACGGGCTCTGCCAGTACGGCGTAATTCCAATCGAAAACAGCACCGCCGGCTCTGTCAACCAGGTATACGACCTTATGTACCGGCACGACTTTAAAATTGTCCGCAGCGCACGCCTTAAAGTAGACCACAACCTCCTTGTAAAGCCGGGCACAAAAATGGAGGATATCCGGGAGATATATTCCCATCAGCAGGCTCTCTCCCAGTGCAGCGCGTTTCTTGCGGGACTTCCTGAAAATGTAAAGGTAATCCCCCACCCCAACACAGCGGAGGCGGCCAAAATGGTTGCCGAGTCTGATAGCGGAGCCTGCGCGGCCATCTCCTCAAGAAGCTGTGCAGAGCTGTACGGCCTGGACATTCTAAGTCCCTCCATTCAGGACAAGGGCAACAACTACACACGCTTTATCTGCATATCAAAGAATCTGGAGATATACCCCGGCGCGGACAAGACCAGCATAATGCTCACAACTCCCCACCGCCCCGGCTCTCTCTACAATGTACTGGGCAAATTCTATGAGCTTGGCATAAACCTCTTAAAACTGGAGAGCCGCCCTCTGCCTGACCGGGACTTTGAATTCATGTTCTACTTTGACGTAAAGACCTCAATTTACAGTGAGGAGTTTATCCAGATGATAGACGAGCTCTCTCAGATAAGCGACGAGTTCAGATATCTCGGCAGCTACTCTGAGGTGATTGAATGATATGCGGTCTTTTGGGGGAAAAGCTGGGTCACAGCTACTCCCCTCAAATCCACGCCATGCTTGGAGACTATGAGTACAGGCTCTTTCCCACTGAAAAAGAGGGGCTCCGCTCATTTCTGACCGGGGGAGGCTTTGACGGCATAAACGTGACAATCCCCTATAAAAAAGACGTTCTTCCCTACTGCCGTGTTCTCTCCCCCACCGCTGAAAAAATCGGCTGTGTAAACACCATCGTCCGGGAAAAGGACGGCACCCTTTCAGGCTACAACACCGACTACTACGGATTTATGTACATGGTACACAGGCTGGGTATCAGCATTTCGGGTGAAAAGGCGCTGATTTTAGGCACCGGCGGAGCGTCTCTCACCGTGCGGGCTGTGCTTTCAGACCTCGGCGCCGGGGAGATTATAAACATCTCCCGCCGGGGAGAAAATAACTATGGCAATATAGAAAAACACGCCGACGCCGGGATAATAGTAAACGCAACTCCCGTGGGCATGTACCCAGACGGCGGCGTGAGTCCCGTTGACCTCACTCTCTTCCCAAAGTGCCGGGGGGTTCTGGACCTCATATACAACCCGGAGAAAACTGCGCTGCTTTTACAGGCGGAAAAGCTGGGAATTCCATATGAAAACGGACTTTCAATGCTTGTCGCCCAGGCGAAAGAGGCGTCAGAGCTCTTTACCGGAGCCAAAATTTCCGACAGCCTAATCGAGGAAATTTACGCTGTCCTCTCACGGCAGATGGAAAATGTCATTTTAATCGGCATGCCCGGCAGCGGCAAGACAAGCGTGGGGCAGGCGCTTTCACAGTTAACCGGCCGCAGCTTTTACGACTGTGACACCGAGTTCAGCACAAAATACAGCATCTCCTCCGAAGACTGCATTAAAGAGCGCGGCCAGGCAGAGTTCCGCGCCATGGAGACTGAGCTTTTAAAAGAGCTCTGCCAAAAATCCGGCTGTGTCATATCCACCGGCGGCGGTTGCGTGACAATTCCGGAAAACCGTGATATACTTCGGGGAAACGGCACGGTCGTGTGGGTGCGGCGGCACACCTCTCTGCTGCCCACCGAAGGGCGGCCCCTGTCGCAGGCGGCGGACAGCCTCTCTGACATGTATGTTGCCCGTGCCCCCCTGTACGCCGCTTTTTCCGACGTGCAGGTAAAAAACAGCGGAGGGATAAAAGACACCGCCCTCTGCATACAAAGGAGACTAAAATTATGAAATTTCTCGTAATAAACGGCCCCAACTTAAACCTTTTAGGCGTGCGGGAGCCGGACATCTACGGAAAAGAGGACTACGCCGCCCTCTGCTCACTCATAAATGCCACGGCGGAGGAGCTGGGCGTGTCTGTTGAAATTTATCAGTCAAACCATGAGGGCGACATTGTGGACAAGATACAGCGTGCCATGGGGAGAGCAGACGGGATTGTGATTAACCCCGCCGCCTATACTCACACCAGTATCGCCATACTGGACGCATTAAAGGCGGTAGCCCTGCCAACGGTGGAGGTTCACCTCTCCGACATTCACTCCCGCGAGCCTTTCCGCAACGTCTCCATAACCGGAAACGCGGCGCTGAAAATCATTCACGGGTTTGGCTTTAAGGGCTACAGGCAGGCAATGATATATCTGAAGGAGCAAATTGAAAAATAAAAAACAGGCAGAGAAAA
>CAJFTV010000050.1 GCA_904420055.1 Candidatus Alloscillospira gallinarum
GGGCGCTCCCGGAGATGCTGAGAGGGCTGGAGGATTACCGTATGCTGATTTATTCGGTGCTCCTCATAATCATCATGCTGCTCAACGCCTCGCCAAAATTTGCAGAGTTTAAAGGGCGCTGGTCTGTAAAAAATATTGGAAAGGCCATTGGCGGACTCTTTAACAAGGAGAAAAAGAAGGAGGCCGGGAAAGATGAGTGAGAAAAGGACTCAGACACGTCTGGTGCCGTATCCCAGCGGTGCCGTTGTGCCTGAACGGGACGTAAATTTCATGCCCGTTTTGGAGACGCGGCATCTCGGCATTGACTTCGGCGGCCTTACCGCCGTTGACGACTTTTCAATCGCCGTTGGAAAGACGGAAATCGCGGGGCTTATCGGACCAAACGGCGCGGGGAAGACGACGGTATTTAACCTCCTTACAAACGTGTATCAGCCGACGAGGGGCAATATTATGCTCAACGGCTACAGCACGGAGAAAAAGTCTACCGCACAGGTGAGCAAGATGGGCATTGCCCGCACTTTCCAGAATATACGCCTGTTTTCAAACATGTCGGTTCTGGATAATGTAAAGGTCGGCATGCACAACACTACAAAAGAATCGCTTTTGGCCGCGATTACCCACGGCTTCGGCTACAGAAAGACGGAAAAGGCGGCAAACAAGATGGCCTTGGAGCTTTTGGACTTTTTCCAGCTTGCGGACTTGGCTGACAGCATGGCAGGGGGCCTGCCATACGGCGCACAGCGCCGTCTTGAGATTGTAAGGGCACTTGCCTCAAGCCCGCATATAATTCTCCTTGATGAGCCGGCGGCCGGAATGAACCCCTCTGAGACAGCGGAGCTAATGGAGAATATTCGCCGCATAAGGGATACATTTAAAATAGCCATAATGCTCATAGAGCACGACATGAATCTTGTCATGGGCATATGCGAGGCAATATGTGTTTTAAACTACGGCAAGATAATTGCAAAAGGCACACCTGACGAAATCAAGGCGAACCCCCTCGTAATTGAGGCATATCTTGGGAAAAAGGGGGAGAGCGAAGATGCTTAAAGCAACAGACCTTAACGTATATTACGGCAAGATACACGCTCTTAAAGGTATTTCCTTTCAGGTAAATGAAGGGGAGGTTGTGGCCCTTATAGGTGCAAACGGCGCGGGTAAGTCAACAACGCTTAAAACGATATCTGGAATGTTACGCTCACGTACAGGGAGCATTGAGTTCATGGGGGAAAATATCTCCCATACAGAGAGCTATAAGCTGGTGTCGAAGGGGCTTGCACACGTGCCGGAGGGGCGCAGGATTTTCTTGCAGATGACGGTTATGGAAAACCTCGAGATGGGCGCGTATGTGAACAAAAAGACCTCCAGGGCGGACTATGAGGACATATTTGAGCGGTTTCCAAGGCTTAAGGAGCGGCGCAATCAGATAGCCGGAACGCTCTCGGGAGGCGAGCAGCAGATGCTGGCCATGGGAAGGGCGCTTATTGTCCACCCGAAGCTTTTGATGCTGGACGAGCCGTCAATGGGTCTTGCCCCTATTTTAGTGGGACAGATTTTTGACATAATAAAGGAGCTACATAAATCAGGGACGACCATTCTGCTGGTTGAGCAGAATGCGGAGATGGCCCTGAAGGTGGCGGACCGTGCGTATGTCCTGGAATCAGGCACTATAAAGCTGTCAGGCACAGGCGCGGAGCTTGCCGCCAGCGACGAGATTAAAAAGGCATATCTCGGCGGCTGACGGGGCGGGGCCGATGAAGGTGTTAAATGCCGTCTTAAACCTTCTGTTTCCGCCAAAGTGTCCGTTCTGCCAGCGGCTTTTAATGCAGGAAGAGTATAATTCGGTCATGTGCGGCAAATGTGCTTCCCGTTTCCCCTATATAAAACGGGGGGAGGACACGGCGGACGCCAGGTTCTGTGATGGGATTGTGGCCGCGGCAAGGTATGAGGGCCAGGTCAGAGAGGCCGTGCGGCGCTATAAATTTGCGTCTCGCATGTCATATGCAAAGCAGTTTGGTGAAATACTTGCTGAAAAGCTCAGGGAGCACCCGGAGCTTGAGTATGATTTTATAACCTGGGTGCCGGTGAGCCGCAAGCGATACCGCAGCCGGGGCTATGACCAGGCAAAGCTTTTAACGAGGGAAGTGGCCCGGGAAATGAACATTGCGCTGAGGCCTACGCTGAAAAAAGTGCGGAATACGCCGCCGCAGTCTTCACTTGGAAATCCGGCACAGCGGCGGGCAAATGTGACGGGAGCATATAAACTGCGAAAAAATGCCGACGTTGTTGGAAAGCGGATACTTATTGTGGACGATGTGGTCACAACTGCATCTACAATTTCGGAGTGCGCGGGAGTGCTGAAGTCCGGCGGGGCAGCGGCGGTTTACGGCGCGGCCTTTGCAAGGGCGGCCGGTAAGGTCGCCGCGAGAAAGACAGCAGATAGATAAGCAGCCGTAAGGGCTTGGGCAGGATAAATGCAGCTTTTTGCTGGGCGGGTTTTAAATCCCGGTTTGCTAAAATCAAATATTGTGCTGTAACACAGAATGCACGGAAGAGAAAAAGTCTTTCGTGCATTTATTTTATTTATTTTCAAAACTGCATAATAACGTCGCCATTAACAGATAATAACAGGGCAAACAAATTTTACAAAGCAAGGGAGAAATTTAGATATGAAGGCGACAGGCATTGTGCGAAGGATTGACGATTTGGGCCGTGTGGTCATTCCAAAGGAGATTAGAAGAACTATGCGTATAAGGGAGGGCGACCCGTTAGAGATATATACCGACAGGGAGGGAGAA
>CAJFTV010000051.1 GCA_904420055.1 Candidatus Alloscillospira gallinarum
CGCAAAACCTTTTACAACCGCGGCGGAAAACTTCGCTGCGGTTGTAAACATCTTGTCTTACATCTTCTCCGGCGCCGTTACACCAATTATAGAGAGGCAGTTTCTTATGACCTGTGCCGTACAGGAGGCCAAAAGCAGACGTGCATATACAAGCCCGTCACTCTCGCCTTTTATACGGCACTCGTTGTAAAAGCGGTGGAAATGTGCGGCCACGTCTATGACATATCTGTTTATCCGCGAGGGATCATAGTCCCGCGCGGACAGCTTAATCTCCTCCGGCAGCTGGGACAGCTTTTTTATAAGCTCCCGCTCTACTCCCTGATTGAGGAGTGAAAGGTCCGTATTTTCAGCCGGCCTTACCTCATATCCCGCCTCCCTCAGCGCTGATATCAGGCTGCATATTCTGGCATGAGCGTACTGCACGTAATACACGGGATTTTCACTGTCCTGACGCACGGCAAGGTCAAGGTCAAATTCCAGGTGGGTATCAGGCTTTGCATTAAAGAAAAAGCGGCATGCGTCCACGGAAATCTCATCAAGCAGGTCGTTGAGCGTCAGGGCCTTTCCAGTGCGCTTTGAGACCTTGACCGTCTCACCGTTTCTTGTAAGGCGAACCATCTGCATTATCAGGAAATGGAGCTTGTCCGGTGAAATGCCAAGTGCCGGCGAGGTCATAGTCGCCTTAAACCTTATGGCGTGACCGTGGTGGTCCGCTCCCCAAACGTCAATTACCTTGTCAAATCCGCGCTCTATAAACTTGTTTCTGTGATAGGCAATATCAACTGCGTAATAGGTATAAAATCCGTTGGCACGGCGGAGCACTTCGTCCTTGTCAGCGCCAAGCTCTGTATTTTTAAGCCATACGGCACCGTCTTTTTCATATGTATACCCATTGTCTGTCAGAAGCTTTACGGTCTCCTCAACATATCCGCTGCTGTGCAGGCTGCTCTCCAAAAACCACTGGTCAAATTTAATCCTGTAGCGCGCAAGATGCTCTCTCATGAGCTGTATATTTCTGGGTATCCCAAAATCAATAAATGCCTGCCTGCGCTCTTCTTCCGGCATGTCTATGTATTTTGTGCCGTCTTTTTCATATATTATCTTTGCAAGCTCTCTAATGTCATCACCGTGGTAACCATTGTCCGGAAACTCCACAGCTTCCTCTCCCAGGCAGAGCTGAAGATATCTAGCCTCAACAGACTTTCCAAAGAGGTCAACCTGATTACCGGCATCGTTCACGTAAAACTCACGCCACACGTTATATCCTGCCCTGTCAAGGACAGACGCAAGTGTATCACCCAGAGCGCCGCCCCGCGCATTTCCTATCGTCATCGGTCCCGTGGGATTAGCGGAAACAAATTCCACCATTACCTTTTCCCCGTGGCCAATATCACACCTGCCGTAATCGTCCTTCAGGCTGTCTACAGCCCCAATCACTTCCTCGTACCACTTGCCGCCCAGAAAGAAGTTCATAAATCCCGGTCCGGCAATTTCACATCTCTCAAAATAGCTCTCCCCGAGGTCCATCTCTCCCAAAAGCACCTCAGCTATTTTTTTAGGAGCCATATGCAGCGCCTTAGCCCCCGCCATGGCGTGGTTGGCAGCATAGTCCCCGTTTGCTGTGTCGCGTGGAATCTCAACATTTCCGGAAAGCTCGCAGTCTGACGGCAGAAGTCCCTTGGCCGCGGCCTTTTCGTATGCGTTTTTCAGGAGAGAATTTATCTGCTCCTTTGCGTTGTCAATAAGGTTTGTCATCTCTCGTACCTCACTTTATATTTATAACAAACGAGTTGCGGCTGAACACCTTTGTGTCCAAGTCAAGGAGATAGTGTATCTCAAGGTCTCCCCCGTCCTCACCCAGCTCATTTTTAATGCTGAGCGTATCTATACCGAGGGTGACATTTCCCGCGGGGGTCTCATAGTAATACTGATGGCGTTTCCCGGTATCAAACACCATGTCCCCGCTGCCGCTGCCAACTCTGTTCATGACGACATATTCAGGAGATATGCGAAATGTTGTTATGCACCCCTCAAACCCGGTGAGCTCACTCTCCAGATATGTTATGGTACTGTTTTCCCCGTCATGGGAATATTTGCCCTCTGTGAGAAGTTCGATGCAGTCCTCTTCCGTACCGTCCGGCTGGGCCTGTATTCCCTTCACAGTTATCATCACATCTTTCATATAATGCTCCTTAATATTATGCATTCTGAGTTACCCTAATATATTATGACACCCGGCAAAATAATACAAGCCCAAATTATCATATTTGGGTGGAATTTTTGCGAGTACACTGCTATAATGTAATAAGACGTTTGTCAGTCTTACAGAGTACGCAATTTGCAGGAGGCTGAAATGAAAATAGAGCTAACTGAAAAAGAATTCCGCAGGCTGCTGGATATGGTCTATATCGGCAACTGGGTCTTAAACTCCACCAGGGGCAGCGACCGCTTTACCGATTACGACCACGTGCAGAGCAAGATATTTAAGCACTGCTTCGAAGCGGGCATGGATTTGCTCGCTGACGATGACGGCATTGCAACTTATCCCTCCGCCGCATTCTGCGCCGGTGGCATTCACGAGGCAATAGCCGATTATGAGGACACGACATTCTTTGAAATCCTGGCTGAGGAATTTGCCCTCCGCGACATGAATTATGAACCGATCGGGCTGGACAACATGGACGAACTGAATATGCGTATTGACGAGTATATTCAGGAATTTGAGGAAAACGGTATGGACAATATCACTCTCGAAAACTGAGTTCAGACAAATATTCTAAACTTACAGGAGCCAACTATGATTAACGACGACTGGAAGACAAAAAACTACTCCTTCTTCTGCCACCGGGAGTGTGAGTATTTCCCATGCCACAGGACATCTGACCCTGATAATTTCAACTGTCTTTTCTGCTACTGTCCCCTCTACCTCTCCGGCGACAGGTGCGGCGGTAATTTTACCTACACAAAAAGCGGAATAAAAGACTGCTCCGGCTGCTGTATTCCCCACCGGCGGGAAAATTACAGCTATATCATAGACAAATTTAAGGAGCTGTGCAGGGAAAAATACTGCGGAGGTAATGATGGAGAAAATTAAGATAAGACTTATACGCAAGACATCACGGGCACCCTTTTACGCTACGGCAGAGGCCGCCGGCGCCGATGTCTTTGCTGACATCACAGAAAATATTGTGGTGGCGCCCCACGCTTCTGTACTCATCCCTGCGGGCTTTGCAATTGAGATACCCGCAGGATATGCGGGATTTGTATATCCGCGAAGCGGCATATCTCTGAAAAAAGGCCTTGCACCGGCAAATAAAGTCGGCGTTATAGACAGTGATTACCGCGGGGAGGTTATGGTCTCCCTGCACAACCACAGTGACAGTCCCGCCGTAATTGAGCCCGGCGAGCGCATAGCACAGCTGATAGTTGCGCCGGTGTACTCCCCCGGATTCGAGATTGTGCATGAGCTCTCAGACACCGGCCGGGGAACCGGCGGCTTTGGCTCCACAGGTGAAAAATAGAATATTTAACCCCCGTCACCACGTAACTGCGGTGACGGGGATTTTTTCACTCTGTAATTAACTTTCATCGCAGCATGAATGCCGACACAATCACAAACAGGCTTATTCCGGCAAAAAATGCGTATTCAATGTCGCGTTTTCCCTTGTTCACGGCTTCCCGCACTGCATATACCAAAAAGAAAACAAACGTAAACGGCGCAACCCAGCACAGTATCATGCAAATCTGCCGTATTATCTCCCAAATTCCGTTGAACACAGTATTCCTCCCGGCAAAAGTTAGTCTAAACTATCTCTTATTATAGGACATATACATACTGATTGCAACATTTAGGTTTTCATCTTTTTAATACTCTCGCAGGTACCCCTGCCGCAAGGGCGCCATCCGGGATATCCTTCGTCACAACTGCCCCGGCAGCTATGACAACATTGTTTCCAATCGTGACCCCCGGCATTACACTCACCCCCGCCCCTATCCAGACGTTATCACCAACCACAATAGGCTTCGCGTATTCAAGTCCCTGAAGCCGATATTCCGGCTCAAGAGGGTGGCCTGCGGCGTAAAACCCACAGTTTGGGCCTATTAATACATTATCTCCAAACACCACTTTATTGCAGTCCAAAATTACACAGTTATGGTTTGCGTAAAAATTTTCCCCTATCTCAATATTGTAGCCGTAGTCACACCAGAAAGGAGGCTGTATCAAAAATGACTGACCGGTTTTTCCAAAAAGCCGTTTTATTATCTTTCCCTTTTCCTCAAGCTGTGATGGCCTGAGGCTGTTAAACTCAAAGCACAAATCCTTACAGCGCAGCGACTCTTCTAAAAGCGGAGCCGCGTTATACAGCAATCCTCTGTCCCGCTTTTCTCTCTCGTCCATATGCTCGGCTCCCCTCTCAAGACAATAAGTAAAACATCAAAATAGACAAAAAGGACGAAGCCGAAAGACTTCGTCCTTTCTGGTCCGAGTGACTGGAGTCGAACCAGCGGCCTCTTGAACCCCATTCAAGCGCGCTACCAATCTGCGCTACACCCGGATACCA
>CAJFTV010000052.1 GCA_904420055.1 Candidatus Alloscillospira gallinarum
GCGTCGAAAAAGAGGCGTAAAGCGAAGGCGATATAGATGTCACTTCTTGTAAATATAAAAAAACAGCTTGGCGACTTTCATCTTCAGGTGGAATTTGAATCTGAAGATGAAATCGTCGCGCTTTTGGGCTCCTCCGGCTGCGGAAAGAGCATGACGCTAAAGTGCATTGCCGGAATTGAAACCCCTGATTCCGGGGAGATTATATTAAACGGCAAAACACTGTTCGACAGCAAAAAGCATATCAATTTAAAACCTCAGGCCAGAAAAACCGGCTATCTTTTTCAGCAGTATGCCCTTTTTCCAAATATGACGGTATACCAGAACATAGCAGCGGGCATATGGGATAAAAGGCTGAAAAAAGATTATATAGAAAGCCTTATGGAGACATTCCACCTCTCCGGTCAGGGAAATAAATATCCCCGCCAGCTCT
The DNA here is from genome assembly GCA_904420055.1 of Candidatus Alloscillospira gallinarum. GTDB lineage: Bacteria > Bacillota > Clostridia > Oscillospirales > Oscillospiraceae > Alloscillospira > Alloscillospira gallinarum. The sequence continues at coordinate 431 of CAJFTV010000052.1, forward strand.
CCGGCGGCCAGCAGCAGCGCGTGGCCCTGGCCAGGATTCTGGCGAGCTCCCCGGAAATACTCCTCTTAGACGAGCCGTTTTCCGCCCTTGACAGCTACATCAAGTGGCAGCTTGAGCTGGAGGTATCCGACACCATGAAGGCCTTTGGCGGAGATGTGGTTTTTGTGTCCCACTCAAGGGATGAGGTATACAGACTGTGCGACAGCGTGTGCGTCATAACTGAGGGAAAAAGTGAGGAAAAGCTCCCGATTAAAAGCATGTTTAAAGCTCCGAAAACAGTTTCGGCATGCCTTATATCCGGCTGCAAAAACTTTTCAGACGCAGCCCCTGACGGGGACTACATAATCGCCTCAGGCTGGAACTGCCGTCTTTACGCCGGCGGCAGAGCTCTCCCGGATTATATGGCGAGCATCGGTGTGCGGGCCCACTATATCCGCCCTGCCTCCGGAGAAACTGAAAACGTCCTTTCCTGCCATATAGACCGGGTGATTGAGGACGTGTTTTCCATAATAATCATGCTAACCCCCCGCGGCGGAACTGAGCATATCCGCATGGAGCTTCAAAAAGAGGTCTGGCGCCAATACTGCGGCGCTGAATATATCGACATCTATATACCGCCTGACGCTATAATGATGCTGAAAAAATAAGGAGGACACAATGGAAATGCATATCTCGGCCGACAGAGCCATGAGCATGCTGGCAGAGCTCTCTGTCACACTTAAAACGGAGACTATACCCCTCTTGGAGGGATACGGAAGGGTCCTGGCAGAGGAAGTGCGCGCCACAATGGACGTACCCCCCTTTGCCAAGAGCCCTTTTGACGGCTATGCGTTTAAAAGCGAGGACACAATAAATGCCACACCGGAAAATCCGGCAGTTTTTACCATTACAGAGGAAATTCCCGCGGGAAAAGCCCCGCTCTACCCGGTAGAGCACGGCACCGCCGCGAAAATTCTAACCGGCGCCCCCGTACCGGAGGGTGCCGACACTATAGTTAAATACGAAGAAACCGAATTTTCACCACAGTGGGTGAAAATTTCTGAATATATAAAGCCGGGAAACATCGTCACCGCCGGGGAAGATGTAAAGGCCGGGGAAGTTTTAGCTCCAAAAAACACCCTTATAACTGGGGCCGTCATGGGCGTCGCCGCAGGACAGGGCATAAAGTCCGTCACAGTTTATAAAAAGCCGCTCATTTCAATAGTAAGTACGGGGACAGAGCTCATCGACGTGGGAAATCCGCTCCCTCCCGGAAAGATATACAGCACAAACCTGTTTACTCTCAGTGGGCTTTTGCGCGACATGGGTGCTGAGATACGAGACGGCGGCAGTGTCACCGATGACCCGGACGCCATATCCGCCCGCATATCCCGGGAACTTGAATCCGCAGACATGGTAATAACAACCGGCGGCGCCTCGGTGGGAGATTACGACTTCACACAGGCTGCCATTGAAAAGGCCGGCGGCACAATGCTCTTCAACAAGCTGGATTTCAAGCCCGGCGGCTCTATGATGGCGGGCGTGCGGGACGGCAAGGTATTTTTAGGCCTCTCGGGCAATCCCGGTGCCGCGGCTATCGGCCTCATGCGCATAGGGGCGCCGTATATCCGCAAACTCTGCGGCAGACAGGACATGTATTATGAGGCAATTGATGTGCGCCTTAAAAAGCCGGTTAAAAAGCCCAGCCCGAAAATGCGTTTTCTCCGTGGCTACCTGGAAATAACAGACGGGCAGGCCTATTTTGTGGAGAACCCAAGTCAGGGAAACGGCTCGGTTTCCTCACTTTTAAACTGCGACCTTTTAGGTGAGATACCAAAGGGAGCTCCGGCTCTTGAGGCTGGCACTTTTATAAAGGCTTACAGGGTGAAATAATGGACGACCTATATAACAGAAAAATTGACTATCTACGTATATCTGTCACAGACAGGTGTAACCTGCGCTGCTTTTACTGTATGCCGGAGTGCGGTATAGAAAAATCCCGCCACAGCGACATTGCCTCTTTTGAGGAGCTCTATGAGATGGCGCTGGCCTGCACGGCACTGGGAGTTCACAAAATCCGCGTTACCGGCGGGGAGCCGCTGGTGCGCCTTGGAGTTTTGGCTTTTTTAAAGAAGTTAGGAGGCCTTCCCGGCGTAGACACCCTGTGTATAACCACAAACGGGTCTCTGTTGGCCGGCTGCGCCAACGAGCTCAAGGAAGCCGGCGTCAATCGGCTGAATATAAGTCTCGACACGTTAAATCCGGAAAAATACAGGCGTATATCCCGCGTTGGAACGCTTTCAGCTGCGTTAGACGGCTTTCACGCAGCCCTGAGTGCAGGATTTGAAAATATAAAGGTAAACGCCGTTTTAATAGGCGGCGTCAACGACGACGAGATAGAGGACCTTGTAAATTTCGCCGGTAAGTACGGCATAACTCTGCGATTTATCGAGCTAATGCCCATAGGCGAGTGCGCCGGCTGGGACAAGAGCCACTTTATATCCGGGGAGACTGTTTTAAAGCGCGTGCCGGGTCTTGTGCCAATTGGCAGCGACGGCGTGGCGCGGCTTTACGGCATACCGGGCACGTCAGGGCGCGTGGGCCTTATAAGTCCCGTCAGCCATCGGTTCTGTTCTGACTGCAACAGGATACGCATAACCTCCGACGGGAAACTAAAGCCCTGCCTTCACAGCGAGGAGGAGATAAACCTCCGTGGCCTTCACGGGGAGGAGCTTCTCTCCGCCATTAAATCCGGAATACTTAAAAAGCCCCTGAGACATCACCTGTCTGAGGGGGAAATAAGCGGCAGCGCGAGAAATATGAACGCAATTGGAGGATAAATATGGGTCTTACACATTTTAATGAAGAGGGCCGTGCAAAAATGGTAGACGTGACGGAAAAGGCCATAACCACCCGCACCGCGGTGGCCACCGGCAGGGTCTGCCTGAACCCTGAGACATTCGCCCTCGTAAAAAACGGACAGATGAAGAAAGGCGATGTGCTGGCTGTAGCTCAGGTGGCCGGAATTATGGCGGCAAAGAAAAACTCAGAGCTTATCCCCATGTGCCACCCCATAATCCTCACCGGCGTCGACATATCCTTTAACATGGACGAAGAAAAGTCTGTAATCGACATCTTCGCCACCGTAAAGTGCAAGGGTGAGACGGGAGTGGAGATAGAGGCCCTGACGGCGGCCTCGGTTGCCGCCCTCACAATTTACGACATGTGCAAGGCGGTACAGAGAGATATCTTAATTGAACACATATGCCTTTTAAGGAAATCCGGCGGCAAGTCCGGCGATTTTGTAAGGGAGGAAAAATAGAGATGGCAAAGGTTTTAGCGGTTTGTATAAGCGAGATGAAGGGTACACAGAAGCACACGGTTCCCGAGATAGAAGTAAAGAAAAACCACGGCATCGTGGGAGACGCCCACGCCGGCGACTGGCACAGGCAGATCAGCCTTTTGGGCAATGAGAGCGTTGACAAGGTCCGTCATATTCTGCCGAATATTGAGCCCGGCGCCTTTGCCGAGAACATACTCACCGAGGGGATAACCCTCTACGCCCTTCCCGTAGGAACCCGCCTGAAGGTCGGTGACACGGAGCTTGAGGTCACCCAGATAGGCAAGGAATGTCATAAGGGCTGTAAAATAAGGGAGCTCACCGGTGACTGCGTAATGCCCCGTGAGGGAATTTTCACCATTGTTATAAAAGAGGGTGCAATCCGCCCCGGAGACGAGATTGAGGTGATAAAATGAAAAAAATAAGGGTAGAGGACGCCGTGGGCCAGACTCTTTGCCACGACATGACCGCCATAATGGCGGACGGCTTTAAAGGCGTCAAGTTTAAGCGAGGACATGTCATACGCGAAGAGGACATTCCGGAGCTTTTAAACATCGGCAAATCCCACATTTTCATCTGGGACCCGGAGGCGGACGAGGTGCACGAGGACGACGCGGCCATAGCCCTCACCGACGCAATCTGCGATGAAAGCATAAAGGTGACAGGCCCCAGCGAAGGAAAAATGACGCTCTCAGCCGCGGCAGGCGGGCTTTTGTGCATAGATGCCCGCGCCCTTATGGAAATCAACAGCGTCCCGAACTACACGGTAGCCACCCTGAAGAATTACATTCCTGTAGATGCCGGCAAAAAGGTGGCAGGCGCGAGAATTGTCCCCCTTGTCACAAAGCGTGAAAATGTGGACCGGGCCGTAGAAATTGCGAAAAATAATTTTCCGGTTATGTGTGTAAGGCCGTTCAGGCCCTTAAAATGCGGACTTATAATCACCGGCAGTGAGATATACTACGGCCGTATTGAGGATAAGATGGAGCCTATAATGACCAAAAAGCTTCTGCGCTACGGCGGCGAATATCTGGGCAGCATAAAGTGTGACGACGACACGGATATGATACTTGACGCCATAAAAGCTTTCCGTGATAAGGGTGCGGAGCTGATACTTCTCACCGGCGGCATGTCCGTTGACCCGGACGATGTAACGCCCACGGCAATCTGCCGGAGCGGTGCACGTTTAGTCACCCAGGGCTTCCCCATGCAGCCGGGCAACATGCTCACCATAGCCTATTTTGAAAACACAGTGCTTGTTGGCGTGCCAGGTGCCTCCATGCACTCCCCTGTGACAAGCCTCGATGTATTTCTGCCGCGTATTTTTGCGGGAGTTGAAATAACACAGGAGGAGGTCGCCTCTTACGGGCTTGGCGGCCTGTGCCAGAACTGTGAGGTCTGCCACTTCCCCAACTGTAACTTTGGAAATTTATAAGGAGGCAAAAGTATGTACACAGCAGCGGTCATAACAGTGAGCGACAAGGGCTTTGCCGGAGAGCGCGAGGACACCGGGGGCCCCCTTGTAAAAGAGATGCTGGAAAACGCCGGTTACAGCGTAGTTCACACGGAGATAATTCCCGATGAGATGGACATGATAGAAAAGGCGCTAATAAGCGCCGCGGACGACCTTGACATCGCCCTGTGCGTCACAACCGGCGGCACGGGCTTCTCCCCCAGAGACATAACCCCGGAGGCCACGGTACACGTGTGTGAGCGTATGACCCCCGGTATTCCCGAGGCCATGCGGGCAGAGAGCATGCGCATAACGCCCCGGGGTATGCTCTCCAGGGCTCAGGCGGGGATACGCCGCCGCACCCTGATAATAAATCTCCCCGGAAGCCCGAAGGCCATAAGGGAGAACCTGGGCGCCGTACTCCCCGCCCTTGACCACGGACTTGAGATGCTCCGTGACAAGAAAGGCGACTGCGGTCAGGAAAAATAGTCGGACATAAAAGGACCCACGGACAGTGCTTCTGTCCGTGGGTCTTTTCCTTACATCGTTTCCGGTGGAGCATGCTCTTCACCGGGTTTTTTCTGCCGCTCTAAACAAGACACTTTACATACTTGAAAATGAACTTTTTCGGGCCTTTCAGCTCATTAAACCGCTCCAAAGCTGCTTTTTTTGTTAGTTCTGCGGCACACTCAAGCTCTGCTCTTGTTATGCCGTACTGGCTGTACGCCTCTTTAAGATACGTCTCTTCTACCGCCTCGTCAACCTGCGCCCCCGCCTTAATAAGCCGCAGGGAATAGCGGTAAACGTTTTTCATTGCTTTCCCTATATCCCCACGGGTGAGCCGCAGCCTCCGCGTTGTGACAACTGCCGGACGCATAACTGCGAGTACAAGGGCAATAAGCACTAACACGGCAGGTATAAGCCAGATTGCGGAAAAGCTTCTCTCTGCTGCTGGCTCTTCTTCCATTCCGGTCTCACCCACCGGCCTTGTGTAGGAGGTGGCAAAGCTGCTGTCCTCCTCTGGAGTTTCCGCTTCGGGAGTGTTCTCCTCCGGAGGCGTCACGGTCTCCGGGGCGGTTTCCTCCGGGCTTTCAGTCACGGCGCCGCCGCCTGCCGGCGCCGTAACCTCTACCGGCACCCAGCCCACACCGTCCATATACACCTCAACCCAGGCGTGAGCCGCGTAGTCTGTCACATTATACCAGTCTCCGGCAAAGGTCTCCGGAATGTCGAACATAAACCCGCTGACGTATCTGGCCGGTACCCCCAGCGCCCTGTACATCAGCGTCGCCGCCGTTGCAAAATGCACACAGTAACCGCTGTGGCTTTCCCTGAGAAAATACAGCGCAAAGTCCTCGTCCTCCGGCACCTCAGGCGCGTTCAGGTCATACACCGCACAGCCGCGAATGTATTCAGCCACAAGACTTATTACGTTGTCATCTTCAGGATATATTCCGTTTTCAGCAGCGATTTCCAGCAGCGCCTCCTCAATGTCCTCCCCGCCTGAGGGAAGCTGGAGATATACAGAGTTTTTTGTCTGTCTGTACGCCCGCTCATTTTCCGCGTATTCCTCCGGTATTGAGGCATCGGAAAAATCTCCGCTGTACGGCGTGTAGCCCACAGAATAGCTGTTCCCGCGGCCGGGATATGCCAGATACCCGTCTGAGGCGGTGTTGGTGCCGCCGCCTATTGCCCACTCCGGCTCCATCGCATAATAGGGCATAAACGCCACATTTGACGCGACCGCCTCAGTTTCAATGTCCATTACATATGTCTCTGTCTGAGGCAGGCTGACAGTAGTGAAAAATATGGGGTTTAACCCATTGGACATTACGTCAAAGTTCGTCCAAACTCCATCGTCATAACGGCCTAAAGAGTAGCCCCTTAAATACACACGTCCCGGATTGTCCGTGCGCACACGGAGAATTGTAGTGCCGGTACGGGTAACGCTTCTCTGAGATTTTAGGTCAGCTCCCGACTGCAAATCATCCGTCCAGTATGTATATGTAGTAACGCCGGACTCTGTATTTCCTGCAGAAGTGTCCTCCGGGGCATATCCGCCAAGGTCAATACCAAGTTTTCCGGCGAGCCTTACTCCCTCTGCAATCACAGCGTTCATCTGCCGGTTGGTCTCCGGACTTCTCACATACATATCCGGTTTTATAATCCCAATTATGGCCGCGCCAACTATCGCACATATGAGAAACGTGCAGGCGGTAAAGCCCGGTGCGGCAGTGCCGGAGTTTTTCCTGAACCTCCTCACAAAAAACAGTGTAATCCAGCCCACAATGACCGCTACGGTAAAAAACACATTGGGTGTGGACTGCACTGCCAAGACAAAGCCCAGCGTCCCAAGCGTGAGCAGTGCCCCGGGCCAGAGGCCCATTGACTTTCCCTCAACCGACCATGCCATTACGACAGAAAAAACTGAGGAAATCAGCATCATCGCTCCCGTTGCGTCTGAACTTGACACAATCCTCGACTCCACAAAATAATACATGTAAGTCTGTTCATATCTCTCAGAACAGGCGTGTATAACATTATAAAAGCTGTCTCTGATATCCGTAAGTATAATTACAAGCAGAAAAAGTGCCAGCAGAACCGCCGCAGTAATTATTTTTCCTCTTTTCACCTTAAACAGCAGAAAAGATACAAGGGTAAATACGGCGATATAAATCCACAGTAACGGCGTTACTCTAACTTCAAATGTGGCCGTGAACACAACAGCTGTGCCTGTAATGATTACAAGCGATATCAGATAGTCAACCGCAAGGCCCAGGACATTTTCCCACATTCTTTTCAAAGCGGCCTCACCTGCCTTCCCTGTACGGCCGCACCGCTCCGTCCCTCAGACGCCCTGCCTACAAAAACTATATCCTCTCTGTGATGAGACAGCACCTCTCCCATTGCGCGGTCAAAATCACGCATGCCGTTTATGTCCCGCACAATCTTTCCGCCGTCTTTTACAGTCCAGGAGATATTTACGTCTACGCTCTCCGCCAAGAGCTCGGCACAGAGCCATTTCAAGGAGTCCAGCGTCTCCTCCGGCTGGCTTTCGAGGTCAAATACCACTGAGACACCCCGCCTGTCCGGCACAAGCGCCTCCCTCACTATGGCCTTGTTCATCTTGGCGCTGAGCTTCCAGTGTATGCTACGAACCGGGTCGCCCTCCTGGTACTCCTTCAAATCGTGGTCCTCGGCAAATCCGCCTCCGCGCTTTACCTTCAGATTCGTCATGTCGTCGGAGAGACTTTTTACATCTCCCAGAATTCTGGGCGGCGACCCCGCCGGGAGAACAGTGACAGCGACCTCACCCGGTCCCTTTTTCGGCAGCACGAAAAAACCCAGCAGGTCGCCTACCCAGACACGTTTAAGCTCCGCCTTTACACAGCCGCATCTATCTGTTGGGAGCTTAATCTCCACCGCTTTTCCTCCGGAGACGCAGGCCGGTGTCTTTCCTGAAGTCTCCTCATCGTAAAACACGTTGCGCAGCCTGTACTTAAGCTTAACGCTGCCCACTCTGAGAAATGCCGGCAGGACAGTCTTTACCGTAACAGCCGCGGGAAATCCCCGCTGCGCGTATAAAGGAGATACAGCCTCCACCCGGCAGAGTGCAATTCCCGGGATACTGTAAACCAAATCCACCGCCAAAATACAGAGCAGCACCGCAATCAGGAAAATGCCAAACCACCCCACATAAAACAGATAAAAAAGCCATGCGGCAAATAGCCCGAACAGAAACAGAAAAAATCGGTAAGTAGGCATTACTTCACTCCATTGACCTTTGTAGTCTGCAATATATTGTTCAGGACTTTCTCCTGATAACCTCCGTTTTCCGCCTCCGGTGTCCAAATCAGCCTGTGGGACATTACCTCCACAAACATGCTGCGCACGTCCTCCGGCACCACATAGTCCCTGCCCTGTACAAAGGCCACCGCCTTGGAGACAGCCATAAGGGCAATTGTTCCCCTGGGACTTGCCCCCTGTATAATGGCAGAATGATTTCTCGTTGCGGTAACAAGATTTACAATGTACTCCAATATTTCCCTTTTCGTGTACACCATCTGTACGGCGCGACGCATGCCCCGCAGCTCTTCAGCCGTACACATGGCCGTAAGCTGAAGCCGGCCGCTCTGCCGCCCCTTAAGATTGAGCATGTCCACCTCGTCGTCATGCTCAGGATATCCCAGAGACAGGCGTGTCATAAACCGGTCAAGCTGAGAGTCCGGCAAAAGCTGTGTCCCCTTTGCCCCTACAGGGTTCTGGGTTGCAATTACGCAAAAGGGGTCCGGTACCTGTCTTGTCACGCCGTCAACCGTCACCCGCCCTTCTTCCATTACCTCAAGCAGCGCCGACTGTGTGCGGCTTGTGGCACGGTTTAATTCATCAGCCAAAAACAGGTTGCACATCGCCGTGCCCGGCCGATACCTCATCTCCCCTGTGGCGCTGTCAAATACCATATAGCCTGTGATATCAGACGGCAGCACGTCCGGCGTGAACTGCATTCTGTTGTACTCCATTCCAAGCACCTGGGAAAATGCCAGGGCCATGGTTGTCTTGCCCACACCGGGGATATCCTCCAAAAGTATGTGTCCCCCGGCCAAAATTGTAATCAATGTCTTTGCCAGCACCTGGTCCTTGCCGACTATTGCCTTTTTCAGCTCTTTTATCACTTCATTGAGATTAATCATACAGCTTCCCTATCCGTTTCAGTTTTGCGCCCGCGGCGCACAAGTATCATACGGTTATTTTAACACATTACATTGTCATAGTCAGCCGCATTTACACAATATTAAAGAATAATTTTACTGCACCGCCTATGACAAAGTCCGGGGCAGAGTGTCTGCCCCGGGCCTTACACTAAATAATATCTTCTGGAGACATTGTCATTGCCCATATATTCTCTATGGGCGTGTCGGGAGGCAGGTCACAGCCGGGGGCGAGTATAAATCCGCCCTCCTGCCCGGCAAGTTTACATAATTCCCGACCGCGTTCCCTCACCATGTCCGGGCTGCCGGACAGCATATACTCCACCGTGTCCAGGTTGCCAAAAATAGCATAGTGCCCGCGGGACACCTCAAGGGCACGAGCCATATCCACACGGTCTACGGAAAACATGTCTATACCCACATCTTTCAGCGGCTCTAAGCGGGTGGTGGCGTCTCCGCAGATGTGCAGCATAATCGGCGCGCCGTGCCGCCGCTCTTCAGAACATATCTCACGAAGTCCGGGCATTGTGTACTCCTCAAAAAACTCCTGACTGATAAGGTTTACTGACGAAACCGGGTCCGCTATGGAAACGGCGGTAGCACCGTGGGCCATCTGGTAATCAAAGAGCTTTTCCGTGAGCTCCACGGAAAAGTCAACAAGCCGCCTTATCCCCTCCGGGTCCTCATATAGCCCCATCATCAGCTTTTCCATTCCCACCATACCCGCCGCCATGGTCAGAGGCCCAGTCCCAAAAGCGAGAATCAGTTTTTCCTCTCCGCACTTTTTGTTAAGGGCCTCAAGCTGCCCTGCAAGGCTTTTAAAAAGCCGGTGATTTATCGCCTTTTCATACACCTCTCCGACGGTAAAATTCTTAATATCGTCAATCTCCCGGAGAGACGCTTTTTTTACAGTGGGATTTGCCCCTTTTTTGGAAAAATCCATCTCTCCGCCCATAACCTCTCTCACAGCGCCGCTGGCCTGGGCGTTTGCATATATCATATCTGAACCAAACTGTTCGTATTTTTCCGCTATGAACTCAGCGGCGGCCTCCGGCTCCATACTGAACATATCGTCAAACGACATGCCGCTGTGCTTTGCAATCCAGGCGTATCCGTCAAGCACCGCCGCCGGCACCCTGTCCACATGCTGAAATTTGACTGCACGCTCTACCCGTTCTCTCCCTGTCATAGCGTTTTCCCCCTGTCTAAGATATATATTTTTATTCTATCTTCCCTGCTACCCGCTGTCAACATCGTCAATTTATCTACTTTTTGTCACATTAAACCGTGTATTCTGCCCAAAGTTATTGACACATCTGCCAATTATAACGAGCGCATATTATACATTATGCAAAACTGGTTGTGTTTTATCGGAAGTTTGATATTATATTAGGTGCAACAGGCGAAGACCCTTTTGTACCCAAAAGGTACACAAAAACCTAAGAACAGGAAGTGAAAACATGGCAAACGAAACAGAAAACCAGCAGGTGGAGATGGACTATATCGAGAGCGTCAAAAACGATGTTCAGACTGTCCGCGAAAACAGGCTCAAGTCTTTTTCATGGTCAAAGCCCCCTGCAAAAATTCCTGAGGACCAGATAGTCGAGACAATAACAACTCAGGTCGCCGTAGTAGGCGGCGGAATAGCCGGACTTGCCGCCGGTGCCAGGTGCACCCAGAAGGGCATGAAGGTTATTGTGGTTGAAAAATACAAGGGCCTTGTGGCCAGAGGCGCCCACATTGCGGCGCTGGAGTCCAAGGAAATGGACAGGCTCGGCGTGCACATTGACAAGCAGCAGTTCGCCCGCGACTGGATGCGTATATGCGGCAGCCGCGTCAACGAGGACCTTTTATGGCTTTATATCAACAAAAGCGGAGCCGCGCTGCAGTGGCTTTTAGACATCGGCGGCGACGATGTGGCCTGCGCGCTCCACGGCGGACATTACAAGGGTCCTGACTTCACAGAGTACCCGGGCACACATTTCATTATGCAGAAACCCGAGAGTAAAAGATATAAGCACAACGGCGGCGCCATACTCATGTGCGAGATGCTCCAGAATGTAATTTTAGAGGGCGGCAACGAGATTATACGAAATACCCGCGTAAGCTACCTTGAAAAAGACGACAGCGGACGTGTCACCGGCTTTATCGCAAAGTGCGAGGACGGCAACTACAGAAGATACGTGGGAACAAAGGCGGTTATTCTGGCCACCGGTGACATAGGCGGTGACCCGGAAATGCTGGCGGCATTCTGCCCCCTGGGGCTCAAGCCCAACAGAAACGGCTACTCCCCCGCAGGTCTTAACACCGGCGACGGGCACAAGATGGGCTACTGGGCCGGCGCTCAGTTTGAGGACGCCTCCTGGGCACTCTCCCTCCACCTTCTGGCCTATTCCATATTCTGCTTCTTCTTCCTACACGTGAACCGGCAGGGTAAGCGCTTTATGAATGAGGACACGTGGGTGCAGGCAAAGGCAATACGCTGCCTTCAGCAGCCACAGGGCGACTATGCCTTTTCCGTGTTTGACAAAAAGTGGTTTGACGAGGTGGGCGAGCGTGCTGAGATTGCCGGCGGCCAGTTCACAGACCCGCTTATATGCTTCTACGGTGACAAGTGGTCCCCGGACAACGGCATAGACAAGACAATTGAACGCTATGTAAAGCGGGGCACCTGCTACAAGGCGGACACAATTGAGGACCTCGCCCGCCAGATGGACGTGCCTGTTGAAAATCTCGTGGCAACCGTAAACCGCTACAATGAACTGTGCAAAATGGGAAAGGACGTGGATTACGGCAAGCGCAGCGAGATGCTCACCACTATTACAGAGCCGCCGTTCTACGCCTTAAAATGGGGCCCGGCCCTGTTAAATGTACACGGCGGACTTATTATAGACACCGGTATGCACGTGCTGGACAGCGAGTCAAAGCCAATTCCCGGGCTTTTTGCAGTCGGAAACGTGGCCGGGGGACTTTACGGAGTGGATTATCCCCTTCTCTTAAACGGAAACAGCCACTGCCGTGCCATTACCTGGGCGCTTGAGGCCGCAGAATCCATAGAGCGGGAAAACTGAATATCCCGGCCATGCGCCGGTAACCGTGTAAATTCACAGAAAATCCCCGGAGCCAA
>CAJFTV010000053.1 GCA_904420055.1 Candidatus Alloscillospira gallinarum
CATATCAATCAGCTATTTTAACCGGCGCCCAAATTTATTTTAACTTGGGCCTTATCAGATTTTGCAAACTGACGGTTTTTCTTTTTCCCGTCATCAAGTTCGACGCTTAGTTTCTCTCAGGTTTTCCCTCGGGCTTTGTCACATGGCTGGTTGTCCCTTTCTGCCCGTAGGTATAGAAAAGTGGCAGCCGAGTAATCGGCTGCCACTGTGTTATTATATTATTTGCTTTGCCGGGATGGTAATTTAATTTTACACAGTTTGCTCCATATTGGTGTTTTCACATCTAATTTTTTGCATTTCTGTATCTACATATTCGCTTGTTATTTCTTGATAACATTCATTTACTTTAGGAAATGATACAGATTTAAGCAATTTTGCATAATATATATAGTCCTCTTCTGGCTCATTGCCTAAATTATCTGTGTATATTTTTACCACAGCATACCCGACTATATTTTCTCCTTCCCAGATTACAATGTTAATATATGCCTCGTTTTCCATATAAAGTTCAGTGTTGCCCTCACCTCTTTGGGTAAGACTTGTCCAATATATAGTTGTGTCATTTTCGGCATTGAAGGGAGATTCTATCTGTGTTATTTTATCCTCTTCCCATAGAAGTAATTCGCCGCCGTCAACCGACACTTCAAAAACTGTATCAGGATATTCAGTAGCAGATAGATTAAGTGGTATTCCAGGTCGGCTGCTCATGGTAGGGATCCAATTATAATTTACAGGTACTTCCATCCCTTCCTGCATGATGATTTCATTATTGGATGGTAATTCTGCCGTTACTTCTCCCTCCGGAGATGCAGCATATGCTGTAAGTGTTAAAAATCCCGGTTCCTTAACAACATTTGTAGTAAAAGATTGCTTACCATTTCCAATATCAGCCCCCTCTTGCGGCTTCAACAGGTTAGAAACCGTGATTGCCGTAATCACAATAAGGCACAGACAAGCCGCCATAACACCACATTTAATCCAGTTTGACTTTTTTGCTTTCTTTTTGTAGTTGAGAGCTTCGTCTGCATATTTTATATCAAGTTCGCTCATAGCATCTGAAAACTTCTTCGCGTTCATAAAAGAACCTCTCTTTCTATCAAATATCTCTTCATCTTCTCGCGGATACGGGTCAGCCGGACGGAGATATTCTTCTCGGTCAGCCCCACAAACTCGGCTATGTCTTTATAGCTGTCGGCAAACCAATAGCGGCGCATGAAGATAACGCGGTTTTCGAGGTTGAGCGTGTCCAAAAATCCCTCGATGATACGGGCAAGCTCCCTCACTTCGATTTCATCTTCTACGGTCTTTCCGTCTGTGATACAGTTCTCGATTTCATCTAAGGCAATCGTATAATTCCCGCTTCGTTTTTCAGCTTTTTTCCTCCAATAGGTTTTTAGGGAAACGTTCCGAACGATTTTCACGATGTAGCCCAGCAGCGGGTCAGGCCTTGCCGGGGGAATGGCGTTCCATGCACCTAAGTATGCGTCGTTGACACATTCTTCCGCGTCCTGTCTGCTGTTTACAATGTTGTACGAGAGATTGTGACAGATTTTTCCGTATTTATTGTCCAGTTCTCGTATGCCTTTTTGGTCACGCTGGAAAAATAGTTCTATTATTTTTTCGTCATCTGTCATATCACCGCCTCCTTTCCGGCTTCATCTATATACTACGGTTTTATCGGCAAAAACTACATCAGCATCAAAATTTTTTAAATAAATAATATCATACTTCAGGTAAGATTGATTTCCAAAACATCACGCATGCTATATCCCCCCTCATCTGTTGACTTAAAGGCTAAAAACATGTAAAATATAATGTCAGCAATATTTAATTATAGGGGCGCATCATGAATTTTTCAGGCTTTTCGGAAAAAATGGAATTCTCTCCGGTGTTTGACAGCAGCACTCTTCTCCATTCATATTTTGTCTGGGGACCGGATACTCCTGACAGAGAGCGCGCTGTAAATACCCTTGCCGCGGCAATGGTCTGTTCCTCCGGGAAAATGTCCCCCTGCGGCGTATGCGAACACTGCCGCAAGGCTAAAAAGGGAGTTCACCCGGATATCATTACGGTTTCCCCGCCACAGGATAAAAAGGAAATTTCAGCCGATACGGCCCGATTTATAAGCGCTGACGCATATATAGCCCCAAATGAGGCAGAAAGAAAAGTCTATGTCATAAAAAGCGCAGATGTCCTGCCTCCCGTATGTCAGAATATACTCTTAAAGACCCTTGAGGAGCCTCCCGGGCAGTCCTGTTTTATCATCGTGGGGCAGAGCCCGTCGGAGCTTTTGGAAACTGTCCTGTCACGCTGCGGTGAAATCCGCGTAACAGGCAGGGAGGACATGCCGTCCTCCGGTGTGCAGGAATATGTTGACGGTTTTTTTACCGCCCTGTCAGGCGGAAACCTCAAGCTGGCGGAATTTCTCACCGGTCTTGACGGAATGGACAAAATCCAGTTCACAGAGTTTTTAAGCCTCTCACGCGCCAGGGCGGTAGAAATCCTGAAAAAGTGCGTGCTGAAGGAAAGCCCTCTGCCTGAGGATTTGGCGGCACATCTCATCTCCACGCTGGCCGCGGCTGAGAGCATGGCGGCGGTCAACGTAAATACAGGGCACATCACAGGCTGGCTGCTCGCTGAGCTTATCCGTGTGCCCACACCACAGAAACGAGGAATATAATTGACTGAAGTTGTAAGTGTTAGATTTAAAAATAAGGGCAAGGTCTATTATTTCGACCCCTCCGGCCTTCAAATCCCAACCGGCGCGGATATCATAGTTGAGACCTCCAAGGGGCTGGAATACGCCGGCTGCACGTGGGGCAACCACATGGTGGAGGACAGCGCCCTCGTCCCTCCCCTGCGCCCGGTCATACGCATTGCCACACAGGAGGACACAAAACGCAACCGGGAAAATCGTGAACGGGAAAAGCAGGCCTTCAAGGTGTGTCAGGAAAAAATCGCAAAGCACTCTATAGATATGAAGCTTGTGGACGTTGAATATAATTTTGAGGGCACAAAAATACTGTTTTTCTTCACCTCCGACGGCCGTGTGGATTTTCGCGAACTTGTAAAAGACCTCGCCTCAGTATTTAAAACAAGGATAGAGCTCCGTCAAATCGGCGTCCGCGACGAGGCGAGAATGTTAGGCGGGCTTGGCATATGCGGAAAGCCATTCTGCTGCAGCCAGTTTCTGGACGAATTCCACCCCGTGTCCATCAAAATGGCTAAAACCCAGGGGCTCTCTTTAAACCCCGCTAAAATTTCCGGAACATGCGGCAGGCTTATGTGCTGCCTTAAATATGAGCAGAACGCATATGAGGACATTGTGGACAAAGCCCCCAAAAATGATGCCTTTGTGGACACTCCAAACGGCAAGGGCTCCGTCGTCAGCGTAAACCTCTTGCGCGGCTATGCGAAAGTAAAACTTGAGGACATGGGCGATACCACTCTGCGCACATATACTTTTGACCAGATTAAAGTTTTGGGCGGGAAGGCCCGCCGGAATGAGTACCTCGCCGCCAAGGCAGAGGGCCGTCTGGAAGAGGCCGGTTTTTCCCAGACGCCTCCGGAGCTAATTGCAAAGTCCGCTCCGGACCTCACTTTAAAGCCATACGCCCCTCAGGAGGACGATGTACCATTTGTATTTGCAGACGGCACAGTGGCTGTGGCACGGTCCCATCAGGAAAACACCGACGCCGGAAAACCCCAGCAAAAGCAGGGTAAGCGCAGCGACCGTCAGCAGCAGTACCGCGGTAAAAAAGGCGGACGCGAAAACCGTCCTCACAGCGGTGAAGGAAATTCCCGTCCTTCTCAGGCTGCCGCATCTGCTTCTCAGGCTGAGCGCCCTGCAAATAAAAATAATAAGAGGCGCAGACCCAACAAACGCCACTCAAAGGGCGGAGGGAACCAGAAATCAGGCGAAAAAAACAGCAAATCAGAATAAGATGTCTTATGCGGTCGGGAAGTTTAACCCCGGCCGCATAGATTTTTCCGCAATTGCTATTGACTTATGGCGTAAACTGTGCTATTATAATTAAGCTCTAAATTCGATATCGCGGGGTGGAGCAGTTCGGTAGCTCGTCGGGCTCATAACCCGAAGGTCGTAGGTTCAAATCCTGCCCCCGCAACCACCAGACTGAGTCTGGACGCAATTCGCGTTCGGACTCTTTTCTTTTTGTCCGGGCAGGATGCTCGCGCCGGAAGTA
>CAJFTV010000054.1 GCA_904420055.1 Candidatus Alloscillospira gallinarum
TCAATCATTCCGTCCATCATAGACGCCGCGCCAAATACAACTCCGCTCTGCATACTCTCGATTGTTGTTGTGTTTATGCACTTTTTCGGAGCTTCAATCGGAACCTTCTGCAAAAGGGACGTTCCTGAGGACAGAGCATTGCTGGACAGCGCCACTCCCGGGGCAATAGCACCGCCGATGTAGTTGCCGGCCTTGTCAATAACCGTTATTGTGGTTGCCGTCCCCATATCAAATATGATTACAGGTAGCTTATATGCTGCCATGGCCGCAACACCGGTTGCAACAAGGTCGCTTCCAAGGCTTGCAGGGTTTTCTATGAGCACATTAAGCCCTGTCTTGACCCCTGTACCCACAATAAGGGCACAGTGACCTGTTATCTTATGCACCGCCGTCCTGAATATCTCAGTGAGAGGCGGCACAACAGAGCAGATTATGGCTCCCTCAAACTTCGTGCAGTCTACGCCATTGTACTCCAGAATTGTCTTCATACCGGCCGCATATTCGTCCTCGGTTTTTTTGAGGTCTGTAACCATTCTAAACAGTTTTACAGTCTGGTGGTCCTCATCGAGACAGCCAATTACAACATTTGTATTTCCAATATCAATTGCAAGCAGCATATATATGCCTCCTGAACGGTCAAGATTTCTGACCGATTTTAATTATTCTCCCGATCACAGGCACAAGAACAACATTCAGGGCAAACTCAATAATAAAGTTTATCCCAACAAGCGAAACAATCATGTACTCCCCAGCATTGTCGCCAAAGCCAAGGGCCTGTGCCCACCCTGCAATGGTATCCATGAAAAACACAAGGCACCCAATAAGGAACAGACCGGTATTCACAATCGGACAAGTCAATGCCGCAAGTACGATAGCTAGATATCTGTTTTTCTTCTCAACAGCTTTGTATACAAGCCCCGAGCACAGTCCGGCAAATATACCTTTAACCAGAACCGTAATAATCGCCCCCATAGGGTCAACTGCCATAAAAGTCGCTGCGTCGCCCGTTAGAAGCACGGTTATTCCAAATATAAAGCCGAGCCATGCACCCGATAGCGGCCCATATACTGCCGCACCTACCACAATCGGTATGAGGACAAGTGAGATTGAGAACTGGGAAAATCTCAAAAAGCCTGCTGTGAGCTGAAGAACTATTACAATAGCCGTAAACAGCCCAATACCTACCATACGTTTTGTCTTACTGTTGTTCAATTTTAAAACCTCCTGCTGCCGCTCCGCAAAATACGGATACAGCGCAATATTTTTGCGGCAAAACCGCTTTTGCTATTGTACACGCAAGCGGTAAAATAATCAACCCTAAAATTAAATAAACTGCGCCGTCTGCTTGTGTATCTCCGACATTTTTACATCAATGTCTGAAAATCTGCCTGCAAGGTACCTCGAAATTACCGGAACAACGACATTTTCGGTCGCAAAGTGGTCGCCGTCAATGAGATTTATTCCCAGCTCTTTAGCCTCAAGAAAAACATCATATTTAATGTCTGCGGTTAAAAGCGTATCACAGCCTTTTTCCAGAGCGTACTTGAGATAGCTTCCTCCGCTGCCGCCTACAACGGCTACTTTCTCGGCTATTTTACCCGCATCATGATACCTGAGGCCATTTGCGCCGAGCCGGCTTTTTATAAACTGCAGATAATCTGAAAACTCCATGGGCTCCTTAAGCTTCCCCCACCTGCCGCAGCTGTATTCTATCATTCTCATGTCGTGTCCCTCAACGGTGAGAAGCTCAGGTTCTGCAATTCCCGCTTTTTTGGCAAGGGCGTCATTAACTCCGCTGTCAGCTGCGTCCAGATTTGTGTGCATGGAGATTGCCGACATACCGTTTTCAAGCAATCGTATAATTTTTCTGCCAGTGACGTCCTCGTCATTTACACTGGAAAGTGAGAAAAATACCGGGTGATGAGCAACAATGAGCTGTGCGCCCTGCTCAATGGCCTCTGAAATTGTCCAATCCGTCACATCAAGGCAGGTGAGTATCCTCTCTACCTTCCTGTCGCTTCTGCCCACCAAGAGCCCCACATTGTCAAAATCCATCTTGCGTTCTTTTGGAGCAAATTCCCAAAGGGCATTTAAGACATCTCTTACCGTACTCATAAAATTACCTCTTTTCACAAGCTGTTAATTTCTTCTATCTCCATACATATACGTTCCGTCTCAGCACTATCACAATGAAATGACGTCTGAAGCCCGGAAAGCCGCTTTCTAAGCTTTTCCTGCATGTGCGCCTTGTACTCCTCCAAAAGGGGGTCGCGCTTTTCCCTGAGCAGCTTAAATACTTCTTTTATGAAGCCCTCGCCTGTTTGTCCCAACGCACACGAAAATGCTATGTACATACGCCCGGCATCTCGTATAATGCCGGCGTCCTGTACCTGTAATCCCGCGTTTCCGCAGAATTCCATGAGCTCTCTAACTTTTGACTGTGGCTGTAAAATAAAGCGGTTTCCCTCAGAGAGCGACCATGGGCACTGCTCAATTATTCCCGATATTGTCTCCCCGCCCATTCCTGCTATCACAAATGTGTCAGCCTCTCCGGGCACAATGCCAGTGAGTCCCGGAGCCTGCACAAATCTTATTTTGTCAGATACGCCTGCCGCCGCTGCGGTTTTTCTGCCGCTATCAAGGGGTCCCGAGCCTATGTCAGAGGCAATTACACTGCTTGAAATTCCGCTTTCTACAAGATACACCGGCAAAAGCGCGTGGTCTGTGCCGATATCCGCCACTCTGTCCCCCCGGCGGATAAAACTTTTCACAAGCATTAGCCGCGGGCTCAGCCTTACACTACTCATAAAATCACCAACAAAAAAGCAGGGCACAACGCCCCGCACAATTTTTAACAATAAATATTTACTGCCGCCCGGGATACAGGCTGAAACGAGATTGCCGGAGCGCATACCAGACGCCATAATCCCGCGGCAAAAACACTATAAAAATCCACAGGCGGCAGACCCTATTAAGCCTGCCGCCTGCAGGCAGCTCACTTTACAAATGCGTTTATTTTCTCGAGGAACTCGTCCTCGTCTACGCCGTGAACCTGGCAAGCCTCTCCAACTGTCTCACCGTTTGCCATGGCACAGCCCAGGCAGTGCATACCCATCTCAAAAAAGAGTGGTGCAGCGTCAGGCGCGACGTTGAGGATATCAGCAATTACCGTATCTTTCGTTATCTGGCTCATTTATTTAACCTCCAAAATTAATTGCAATATTCTTACAGGCTTATTATAACCACTATGCATACAAATTTCAATATCCAACAGCAAATAAAAAGCCGATTGTTTTGTAAACAAAAAACAGTGCGGACATTTCGTCCGCACTGTCTCTTTTTCTTGCTTATAATGGGAAACGCGGCTTATGCCTGCTCTCTCATCTTGGCAAAGCATTCGCTGCAGTAAACCGGCCTGTCGGATTTGGGCTCAAAGGGTACTTTTGCCTCACCTCCACAGCTTGCGCAAACAGCTGTGAAATACTCTCTGGGACCACGGGCAGCGTTCTTACGTGCATCTCTGCATGCCTTGCAGCGCTGGGGCTCATTCTGGAAGCCCTTCTCCGCATAGAACTCCTGCTCACCTGCTGTGAACACGAACTCCTCTCCACATTCCTTGCATACAAGTGTCTTATCTTCGTACATTACAATTCCTCTCTTTTTGACAAAACTTACCCTTTGGGGCTGTATATGCGTTCAGTTTTCACTGTAATCGCCAGTTTTGATTTGCTGTGTAAGCTTTTTCCTAATGCGCTGTACGGCGTTGTCAACAGACTTTACCGGTTTACCTACATAAGCCGCCATCTCAGAGTACGACATACCGCTGAGATAGCAGTCCAAAACGGTCCTTTCAAACCGTGACAGGCTACCATATAGTCTGTCTTTTATCTCTTCCGCACTTTCGTTGGCAATTACATATTCTTCCGGGTCTCGTATGTCATAAGCCACGGTGGTAAACGTTTCGTCAAGCTGCGGGGACTGTAACGGAACATAGTCATTTAAGGGGCGGTTCTTATTTCTCTCCGCCGATTTTATTGCATCAAGTATTCTGTTTCTGATGCAAATTTCCGCATATGTCTTAAAAGACGCTTTACGCTCCGGGTCATATTTGCGGACGGCAGAAAGCAGCCCCATCATTCCCTCCTGAATGAGGTCGTCACTGTCGCCCCCGGCAAGGAAAAATGGACGTGCGCACATTCGCACAAGTCGGGTATACCGCGTCACAAGCTCCTCCTCTGCCGAGAAGTCTCCTTCGGACGCCGCAGCCCATAATTCGTCATCGCTTACTGTCTTTTGTATATCCATAATATGACCTGCTACAGGAATTTTCTTACCAATTTGCATTATAAATACCATTTCACAATAAGTCAAGCGTTTTGTGAAATATTTTTAAATTTTCGGTATTTATCACAGTAATTTCAGTATGATTTATCAAAAAATAACCAAATATTAAGGCCGTTTAAATAATTTACTCATCACAAAAGCTTCATCTGTCCTCCGTCACTTAGAGGAAAGTCCAGTCCCAAATGCTCATAGGCAAGGCGGGTAACACACCTTCCCCGGGGCGTTCTCGTCAGATACCCCTTCTGCATGAGGTATGGCTCATACACGTCCTCGATGGTAACCGGTTCCTCGTTTATTGTCGCTGCAATTGTGTCAAGGCCGACAGGACCTCCGCCGTAGTTTGTAATAATACCGGACAAAAGCCTTCTGTCAATAGCGTCAAGTCCGTCCTTGTCAATTTCAAGGCTTGTAAGGGCGTAGTCCGCCGTCTCTTTGGTTATAACGCCAGTTCCCGTCACTTCTGCAAAGTCTCTGACACGCCGGAGAAGCCTGTTAGCAATTCGAGGCGTTCCACGGCTGCGGGAGGCAATCTCCATCGCCCCGTCATGCTCTGTCTCAATACCGAGGATTTTTGCCGAGCGCTCAATTATATATGTCAGCTCCTCATTATTATAGAGCTCCAGCTTTAAATCTATACCAAATCTGTCCCGAAGGGGTGATGAAAGCTGTCCTGACCTTGTGGTTGCACCTACAAGCGTAAAGTTTTTCAGCTTCAGGCATATGGAGGTGGCCGCCGGTCCCTGACCAATGATAATATCAAGCTGCTTGTCCTCCATAGCCGGATAGAGAATTTCCTCAATAGACCTGTTCATGCGGTGAATTTCGTCAATAAAAAGTATGTCATTTTCATTGAGGTTTGTGAGAAGCGCCGCAAGGTCTTTTGGCTTTTCGATTGCAGGTCCGGACGTCTTGCGAAGCGACACGCCCATTTCGTTCGCGATTATGGCCGCAAGCGTCGTCTTTCCCAGTCCCGGAGGGCCGTGGAGTATAACGTGGTCCAGCGGCTCATTTCTCCTCTTTGCCCCTTCAATAAAAACCGCCAGATTTTTCTTGACCTTCTCCTGGCCAATATACTCTTTAAGAGTTTTCGGACGAAGGCTGTACTCCCCGTCGTCCTCCGGCGTGGCCGAGGTAGTCATTATGTTTTCTGCCGGCCTGTACTCCCTGTTTTCATCGCTGAAATCTATGCTCATGCTCTTATGCACCTCACTTTATGCTTCGCTTTAGTGCCTCTCTCACAATGTCCTCAATAGACATGTCAGACGTATCCATAGTACGCAAAATTGCCGACGCCTCCGATGATGTAAAGCCCAAAACCCCCAGTGCAGCCATAGCCTCATGGTTCTTCTCGGCCGCACCCGACGGCATTTCAGAGCCGGCTGCAAATCCGGCGGAGAAATCCTCATCAGTAAGTGACATCTTATCCTTAAGCTCCAGTATAACGCGCTGTGCTATTCGTTTTCCCACCCCTTGGGCGGCGGTTATGCGCTTTTCATCACCTTTTGCCACGGCCGCAGCAAGCTCCTCCGGAGACACCACAGATAAAATGGAAAGGGCCGCCTTGGGACCAACGCCTGAGACCGAGGTAAGCA
>CAJFTV010000055.1 GCA_904420055.1 Candidatus Alloscillospira gallinarum
TAAACAATCTATGAAAATATGAGATAACACAATTTAGGTAAATTCCACAGGTTCATATATTCAAATCCTTACCGCCTTTATACTCAAAAATAAACCCGTATTTTTACGTTTCTGTCAAGAAACCACTTGCAAAATGTAAATGTCTGATATATAATAGGGCGGTACGGAGGCTTAGCTCAGCTGGTTAGAGCGCATGCTTCACACGCATGAGGTCGACGGTTCGATTCCGCCAGTCTCCACCACAACGAACAAATCCGAACCTTGTGCCGGTAGGCGATGGGTTCGGATTTGTTGCTTTTTGTCTAAATATATAAATATAAAATAATCCGGGCAAAAATTGCCCGGATTATTTTATATATCTTAATTTACACGGACTATGCACTCAGCCGTAGCATTTCCAACTCTGACAGTGAGCGTTGCAACTCCGCTGCCAACCGCCGTAACAAGTCCGTCGCTCGTAACTGTAAACACCGAGGTGTCGTCAGAAGACCACGAGGCATTTTGGTTTGTCTCCGCCGGTACAGTCTCACAGTCCAGCTGTATGGAGTCGCCTGAGTTCATTGTGAAATCCGTTAGCTCACCTGAAGAGTAAATACTGGTAATTGACACCGATGTCACAGAACTGCCGGAGGACGAATCGTTTGCATCATCATTGCCAGCACCAGCGTCTCCAGTACCGGACGAGTCGCCGTCATTTCCAGTGTCGGTGCCTGTACCGGAATTACCGTCCCCGGTGTTTGAGTCAGTCCCATCGCCGGTATTGCCGTCATCATTACCGCTGGACCCCTGCCCATCATCTGTTGTGCCGCCGGAATTGCCTCCGTCATCGCCGGTGTTATCAGGATTTGTCCCCGCGTCACCGCCGTCTACGAGCGGCTCGTCTCCCTGAGCAGGCGTATTCTGGTCATTTGGGACATCTCCCTCGCTGCGTCCTTTTGCACTTGTTATTATAAGAACAACCACAGCGACAATCAAAACTAAAATCAGCAGGCTGCCGATAAGTATCTTCGCCTTGGAGTTGTCAGAATCGTCCGCATGCTTGCCCCTTTTGCCGCGTCTTGCACCGCAGTAGGGACATCTGTTTCTCAAGCCGGAATACCGCCTGTCACATCTTCCGCATTTCACATCAGAGATGATGCCCATAGCCTAACCTCCCGAAAAAATATCTGGTATACATAACTTCCTCATTTTATAACAAATTACCAGCATAGTCAATGGATTTTTCCTCCATGCGACATCTGCCGGCAAATTTTAATATTGTTTTCCCCTTTTCTTAATAAACGCAAAACCCGGACAGAAGCACTCCTGTCCGGGTTAAATCTATCAG
This sequence comes from Candidatus Alloscillospira gallinarum, assembly GCA_904420055.1. Classification (GTDB taxonomy): domain Bacteria; phylum Bacillota; class Clostridia; order Oscillospirales; family Oscillospiraceae; genus Alloscillospira; species Alloscillospira gallinarum. The sequence continues at coordinate 1,328 of CAJFTV010000055.1, forward strand.
TTTATTTGTCCAGGTTATCCTCAAGCTTCTGGAGCTCCTCCATAAGCTCATGCGGGAGTTTGTCTCCGAATTTACTGTAAAACTCGCGGATACCCTCCGCCTCTTTTTTCCAAAGCTCCTTATCTATGGTGAGAAGCTCGCAAAGCGTCTCCCTGGAGACACCTGACTCCTCAAGGTTAATATCCTCCACTTTCGGAATATATCCTATAGGCGACATGTCGGCGTCAACCTCGTCAAAGCACCGCGCCATTATCCACTCCAAGACGCGCATATTCTCGCCAAAGCCCGGCCAGATAAAGTTTCCGTCGTCATCAGTGCGGAACCAGTTTACATTGAATATCTTAGGCTTGTTTTGTATGAGCTCACCCATATCCAGCCAGTGCTGCCAGTAATCGCCCATGTTATACCCGCAGAACGGGAGCATTGCCATGGGGTCTCGGCGCACAACGCCCACCGCACCGGTGGCTGCCGCCGTGGTCTCAGACGCCATTATTGACCCCACAAAAACGCCGTGCTGCCAATCTCTCGACTGGTATACCAGGGGAGCCGTCTTTGCCCGTCTGCCGCCGAACACTATGGCCGAGAGTGGTACTCCTTTTGGATTTTCAAACTCCGGTGAGATGCAGGGGCAGTTTTTAGCCGGGGCAGTAAAGCGGGAATTCGGGTGCGCTCCCTTGCTGCCGTCCGCGGGGTCCCAGGGCTCCCCTTTCCAGTTCAGGGCATTTTTCGGTGGGTTCTTATCAAGTCCCTCCCACCAGACACCTCCGTCCTCAGTGAGTACTACATTTGTAAATATGGAGTTCTTTCTCGTAGAGGCCAGGGCATTGGGATTGGACTTTGCGCTCGTCCCGGGGGCAACGCCGAAAAACCCGTTTTCCGGGTTTACCGCCCAGAGTCTGCCGTCCTCACCTATGCGAATCCACGCGATATCGTCGCCGACACACCAGACCTTATAGCCCTTTTTCCTGTAAAGCTCCGGCGGAATAAGCATTGCAAGGTTTGTCTTTCCGCAGGCGGAGGGGAACGCCGCCGCCAGATACCTCACCTCTCCCGCCGGGTTTTCAATGCCCAATATGAGCATGTGCTCCGCCATCCAGTTTTCCTGCCGGCCCAGGTTTGAGGCAATGCGCAGGGCAAAGCACTTCTTTCCAAGAAGAACGTTTCCGCCATACCCGGAATTTACAGACATAATGGTGTTGTCCTGGGGGAAGTGAACAATATATCTCTTTTCTGCGTCCAGCTCCGCCTTTGAGTGCAGTCCCTTTACAAAATCCGGGCTGTCGCCCAGAGCGTCCATCACATTTTTCCCCACACGCGTCATAATAGCCATGGAGAGCACAACATAGATGGAGTCTGTCAGCTCTATGCCGTACTTGGCAAACGGAGAGCCCACAACACCCATGGAGTAAGGTATCACATACATCGTGCGTCCTGCCATTGAGCCGTCAAAAATTTTCTTCAGCTTGGCATACATCTCATCGGGTGCCATCCAGTTGTTTGTGGGGCCCGCGTCCTCTTCCTTTTCACAGCAGATGAACGTCCTGTCCTCCACGCGGGCCACGTCGTTCACCGCACTTCTGTGGTAGTAGCAACCGGGAAGCTTCTCCTGATTGAGCTTAATCATCTCACCGGTCTTCATACCCTCCTGCCTGAGCTGCTCAAGCTGAGCTTCAGAGCCGTCAATCCACATTACGGACTCCGGCTTTACAAGAGTGCGCATCTCTTCTATCCAGTTTAAAACCGCTTTGTTTGCTGTAAGCGCCATATTGTTTTTCCTCCCGTAAATGCTTAACACGCAATTTACTATTATTTAATGTCTATAGATTATACGAAAATGTAAAGAAAATCAATAAAAAAATCACTATTAATTGTACTATGAAACCAAAAGCGCCCTTATCCGGCCATTATACTACGGTTTTGAGACATAAATGCTGTCCATCTCTGTAAACCGCCAAAGCTTATCCCTGCATTTTTCAGCATAGTCTATTCCTATGCGCTTTGACGCATGAACATCTGCGCCCCGTCCAGTCTCGATGTACAGCTTCCCGGGAACAGTCATGTCCGCGCCGTTCTGCTCTCTTGTTATCCCCATGGCCATACACAGCTTTCCCGGCCCGGAACAGAGATTTTTCCGCTTGTCCGTGCGCCTGTTCTGCTCCATGAGCTTTATGCCGGCCTCCGGCTCCAGCGCCCTTATCAGCACGCACTCCGGCTCTCCCTCCGGCCCGGCTGACACATTGAGACAGCAGTACATACCATATATAAGGTACACATAAGCCCTGCCCTTTTCTCCAAACAGGACTTTTACCCTCTCTGTTTTGCCCTTATAGCTGTGGGCAGCATCGTCTATCCGACCTTTATAAGCCTCTGTCTCCACAATTATGCCGCTAATTTTCCCGCCGGCGGTCTCCCGCACAAGCCGGCACCCTATTAGCTCCTGTGCCACCTCAATTGCGTCTCTGCGGTAAAAATCTTCACCTAAAATCATTTCAAAGCACCGACCAATCTGTTTGCCACCATGGCAAACTCGCCAATTGACAGGGTCTCTCCCCTGACTCTCGGGTCAAAGCCGCAGTCCTCTATAACGCGCTGGAGCTCCTCTTTACTAACTGGGAACGCTGCAGACAGGCCGTTTAAAAGCGTTTTTCTCCGCTGTGCAAAGCTTGCCCTTACGACCCGGAAAAACAGTGCCTTATCCTGTACTTCCGCCGGAGGCTTATCTCTTCTCACAAGCTTTATAACCGAGGACGTCACCTTAGGCTGCGGCATAAAGCACCCCGGCGGCACGTCAAACAAAAGCTGCGGCTCCATGTGGTAATTTACATATACGGTAAAGGCGCCGTAGTCGCCGCCGCCCGGTACGGCACAGATGCGGCGGGCAACCTCCCGCTGTATCATCACGGTTATAAATGAAAAAATCCCCGTATCTATGAGCTTCGTCATAACAGGCGTCGTTATATTATATGGCAAATTGGCACATACGCATGGCTCAAGCCCTTTAAAATGCTCCTCCGCCAGCGCCCCAATATCTGTTTTTAATATATCCCCCATTACCACCGTGCTGTTTGAAAGCCCGGAAAGCGTCTCCTCCAAAAGAGGCCGGAGTTTTTTGTCCAGCTCCACCGAGACGACCTTTCCCGCCAGCGCGGACAGCTGCACCGTGAGCGCCCCGATTCCCGGGCCAATCTCCAGCACGCCGTGCTCTCTCCCCACCTGGGACAATTGGACAATGCGCCGCGGCACGCTCTCATCTATGAGAAAGTTCTGCCCCATGGATTTTGAAAAATGAAACCCATGTCTCTCCAGGAGCTCCTTTATATATGATACCTTATATAAGTCCATCTTCTTCTCCAAAACCTTCATTTTCTTTGTAAATACAGTATAAATGAGACCAAAATAAAAGGGAATACCTAAATTGAATTTTATATTTCATTAAAGAAACAGGTCATTTCAGTACTGTTTGCAGCAAAATACGTCATATTTTATACAAATTTAATGGAGAAATGTAAAAAAAGCGTAATTTCACTTGAAATTATTGCGTCATAATATTATCATTGTCCTGTGTGTTGACACAACTTAAAATTTAAGACACTGCATATAAAAAACAATATACGGAGGCTGTCCCAATGCATTGTAGCAAGAAAACCGTCAGGGATATTGATGTTTCAGGAAAGAAAGTATTTTTAAGATGTGACTTCAATGTTCCAAGAGACAAGGATACAGGGGTAATAACAGACAAGGGCAGGGTCGTTGCGGCTCTCCCAACCATCAATTACCTGCTTGACCACAACGCAGCTATTATTTTATGCTCCCATCTCGGCAGGCCCAAGGGCTCATGGAAGCCCGAGCTCTCTTTAGCCCCGGTGGCGAAGCTTTTGGCAGACGAGCTTGGAAAACCCGTAAAGATGTCAAAAGATGTCGTTGGCGAGGACGCTCAGCGTCTTTCCAGGGAGCTCCGTCCGGGGGAAATTATGCTCCTTGAAAATGTGCGTTTCCACAAAGAGGAGGAGGCAAATGACCCGGAGTTTGCAAAAAAGCTTGCAGATATGGCAGATCTCTACGTGACCGACGCCTTCGGCTGTGTCCACCGGTCACACGCCTCTACCGCCGGCATTGCGGCATATCTGCCCGCAGTTTCGGGCCTTCTCATGGAGCTTGAGCTCAAATATTTAGGCGATATCCTCACAAATCCCAAACGCCCGTTTACCGCAATATTAGGCGGCTCAAAGGTTTCCGATAAGCTCGGCGTAATATCCAATCTCCTGGAAAAGGCCGACACGCTCCTCTTAGGCGGCGGCATGGCGTTTACATTCATAAAGGCCTCCGGCGGCCATATCGGCAAATCCCTGTGTGAGGAAGAGCAGATTGAGTACGCAAAGGACATGATTAAAAAGGCGCAGCGCCTCGGCGTAAACCTCCTTTTGCCGGTAGATACCGTTGCGGCGAAGGAGTTTTCCCCCGACGCGGAGCACACAACCGTTGACATTGAAAACATACCGGACGACTGCATGGGACTTGACATTGGACCAAAGACAGCCGCGGCATTTTCAAGTGCCATTCTCAGTTCCGCCACTGTTGTCTGGAACGGCCCCATGGGTGTTTTTGAGTACGACGCCTTTGCAGAGGGCACAAGGGCCGTTGCCAAGGCAATTGCGGAATCCGGTGCCGAATCCATAATCGGCGGCGGCGACAGCGCTTCTGCCGTGAGGAAGTTCGGCTACGCTGATAAGATAACTCATATCTCCACAGGCGGCGGCGCCTCCCTTGAGTTTCTGGAGGGAAAGGACCTCCCCGGCATAGCCTGCCTAATGGATATGGACTAAGTGTGAGCATAAGCGCCCAGGAATACAAACTGCGGCGCTTTATCTCTTAAAATGTACTGTAAGTATATTCCGCATATATAAATGATAGCGGATTAATTCTGTCTTACCGTTAAAAGCCGGTAAATTCTAAACACAGCGGAGGTATTAATGAACACAAAATATCGCAGGGCAATTATAGGCGGCAACTGGAAAATGAATCTGCTCCCGTCGGAAATAAAGGCATACGTCAAAAAGCTGCTGCCTAATCTCCCGCCCACACGAGACTGCGAGGTTATTATTTGTCCCTCGTTCATATCCCTGGGCCAGACGATTTCCGCACTCCGCGGAACAGGAGTGGCGGTGGCGGCGCAGAACGTCAGTGAATTCCCCTCCGGCGCCTACACTGGCGAGGTTTCTGCCCCCCAGCTTTCCGATATTGGCGCAACCCACGTAATTGTCGGCCACAGCGAGCGGCGTATATATTTTGGTGAAAAGGACCTGACCGTCAACCGCAAAGTCCTCACAGTTCTGGAGCACGGCATGCGCCCCATCGTCTGCATTGGCGAGTCCGGCGCAATACGTGACGCCGGTGCTGCCGAAGAGCTCGTGTCATTCCAGCTTAAAACGGCTCTGCACGGCGTCGCTCCCCAGAAAATGCGGCGTGTTGCAATAGCCTATGAGCCCGTCTGGGCGATAGGCACGGGTAAAACCGCCACGGCTCAGCAGGCAGGCGACATGTGTGCCATGATACGCACGTCTATAAGGAAAATTTACGGCGCCCGTATCGCCCGCTCCGTATCCATTCTCTACGGCGGCTCCATGAACGGCGACAACGCTCCCGAGCTTCTTGCCCAGCCGGATATTGACGGCGGCTTAATCGGCGGCGCCTCTTTAAAAGTTGAGGACTTCTGCCGGATAATCTCTGCCGCTATTGAGGAGTCGGCAAAGATATACAAGGAGTGATTTATATCAAAAGACCAGTTGCATTAATCATAATGGACGGCTTCGGCATTGCTCCCCCTTCCGAGTACAATGCCGTATACAAGGCCGGCACTCCCTATCTTGACAGTATAATATCCTCCTGTCCAAACAGCCGGCTTATAGCCTCCGGGGAGGACGTTGGACTGCCCGCCGGCCAGATAGGAAACAGCGAGGTCGGCCACACCAACATCGGTGCCGGGCGCATAGTTTATCAGGACCTCTCCCGTATATCACTGGACATTAAAAACGGCGGCTTCTTTAAAAACCCGGCATATAACGGCATTATGGAGGCGGTGAAAGCGCGCGGAACCTCCCTGCACATCATGGGGCTTACCTCCCCGGGGGGTGTGCACAGCCACTGTGAGCACCTATGGGCGCTTATTAAGCTCGCCGCGGAAAAGGGACTCAGCAAGGTTTACATCCACTGCTTTACCGACGGGCGTGACGTGCCCCCTAAGTCCGGCATTGACACCATATCCCAGTGCACAGAGGTGTGCAGAAAATACGGCACAGGCAAAATCGCCACAATAATAGGACGCTTTTACGCCATGGACAGGGATAAGCGCTGGGAACGCGTGAAGGAGGCGTATGACGCCCTTGTCTCCGGCAAAGGCCAGTACAATCCCGACCCGGTTGACGCCATGGAGCGCTCTTATGCCGCCGGTGTCACTGACGAATTTGTAAAGCCGGTAATCTGCGACAGAGACGGCCGTATAAGGGAAGGCGACGGCATAATTTTTATAAACTTCCGCCCGGACAGGGCGCGTGAACTCACACGTGCCTTTACCGACCCGGATTTCGACGGATTTGAGCGCAGCGGCGGATATTTTCCGGTTGACTTTGTCTGCACCGCGACATACGATGATACAATGCCCAACGTCAGCGTCGCATATCCGCCTCACACTCCGGAAAATACATTGGGCCAGGTGGTAAGCGCGGCAGGGCTTACACAGCTCCGCATAGCGGAGACGGAGAAGTACGCCCACGTCACATTTTTCTTCAACGGCGGCGTTGAAGAGGTTTTTCCCGGTGAGGACCGGATTTTAATCCCATCCCCCAAGGAATTCCCCACATACGACCTCATTCCGGAGATGAGCGCTCATAAGCTTGCCGACCGCACCTGCGAAGAAATCCGCTCCGGCAAATATGACCTCATCATATTAAACTTTGCAAACTGCGACATGGTGGGTCACACCGGGGTTATGGAGGCGGCGGTAAAAGCGGTTTCCACCGTTGACGCCTGTGTAAAGCAGGTCACCGAGGCCATACTCTCCGCCGGGGGGATAGCCCTTATAACCGCCGACCACGGAAACGCAGAGAAGATGATGGACGAGGACGGCAAAACTCCCCACACGGCCCACACCACAAACCTCGTCCCATTTATAGCCGTGGGCCGGGACTTAAAGCTCCGGGACGGACGGCTGTGCGACATCGCCCCCACAATTCTGGAGCTTATGGGTATAGCGGCTCCCGGTGAGATGACAGGAAATTCACTCATTGACAACGGATAACTCAAAAAATATAATATAAGCAATGACAGGGCCATATGGCCAAAAATTTTTCATACATCAACATAATTATAAAAATTCTTTAGGAGGCATACAATGAAACAGTTCCTCGAAATTACTGATGTA
>CAJFTV010000056.1 GCA_904420055.1 Candidatus Alloscillospira gallinarum
GTATTATGAGTATCTGGCCGGGACTGTCGCCGGACCGGAGCTCAACGCCTATGCCACAATGGACGTGGACAAAGTGCATTTTTAAATATTCCATGCGTCTTGCAGACCGCACTGCCGAAGGCAGCGAAACCGGCGTACAGCCCAAAAATTTAGTTTACATAACAAAAAGCGCTATCCTTTTCGGATAGCGCTTTTTACTTCTCTCAAAACGTAACGGTCATTTTTGTTCCCTTGCCAACGGTGCTCTGTACCGACACCTTTGCCCCGTGAAATGCGGCGGCGTGTTTTACAATCGAGAGGCCAAGTCCCGTCCCGCCTATCTTCTTGGAGTGGCTCTTGTCCACCCTGTAAAACCGTTCAAAGACACGGCTCAGATGCTCTTTCGGTATGCCGATACCCGTGTCCTCTACGCTCACATACGGCTGCCCGTCTTTTACTCCCGTGTCAATTACGACTTTTCCGCCGTCTATATTATACTTAATTGCATTGTCACAGAGGTTATAGACAAGCTCCTCCAATATGGTGTATACGCCGTTTACCTCCACCGGCTCACCCGTTACGGAAATATCTATTCCTCTATCCCCAGCCGTGAGCTTAAGCCGCTCTGCCACTACCCTGCCAAGGGCGTTTAAGTCCACCTGCTCGGTTTGATAGTTATTCTTATTTTCGTCAAGCTGTGACAGGCGCAGTATATCATTCACAAGCTGTATCATTCTGCCCGTCTCGTCGTGAATGCTCTTTGCAAAATCCAACACATCTTTTTCCGGCACCGTGCCGCTCATAATAAGCTCTGACATTCCGAAAATTGATGTCAGCGGGGTACGCAGTTCATGAGAGACATTTGAGGTAAATTCCCGCCGCATACTGTCAAGACGTTCTTTCTCCGTAACGTCCATAATTACTATAACAGCTCCTGAGAGCTTATCACTGTTATACACAGGGTTTGCGATTATCTGACAGCATATGCCGCTATTTTCCATGTTCTTTATCGTGTGGCAGCCGTCCAGCGCCTCTTCAACTGCGGAGATAAACTCCTCTTTTCGATTGAGCGTCAAAACGCTGACATTTTTTCCCGGTTCCGACGCACCTAGCAGGCTCAGCGCCGCCCTGTTGTAGGTGAGAAGTTCCATCTTGTTGTCTATTACAAGAAAGCCCTCTACCATATTCTCAGTTATCGTCATAAACTCCTGCCGCTGTCGGGACATGTCTTCAATCTGGCTCTCTATCATCTTGTTCTGTCGGTTAATCTTCCCAACAAGAGGTTCGAGCTCCTCATATCCCCGGTCAAGGCTGGGACTGTTCAGGTCAATTAAGTTTATGGGCCTTGTTATTCTGTCCGATATTGCAGACGAGAGCACTATAGATAAGATAAGCACTCCAACAAGTACCGCCACAACCGGCACAACAGTGTTCAGCATTGCCATCTGCGGTGTCCCACGTATATTGCTGACACGTATCACCGTACCGTCGTCAAGAAGCTTTGCATAATACACTGTTCTTCTGGACAGAGTCTCCGACTTTCTCTCTGCATGCCCCTCACCCTTTTCAAGAGCCTCAATAAACTCTTCACGGTCAGCATGGTCCTCCATCGCTTCCGTGTCGGCCGCCGTGTCAAATATAACCGAGCCGTCAGAGTTTATCCAGGTCACACGCCTGTCAGAGGTGAGTTCAAGACTCTCAAGGTATTCTTGTCCCATCGCCTCAACTCCGGCTCCGATAAACTCCGCCTCCGCCTTCAGCTCTTTCTCCATGTCCTTTGAAAAAATGCTGTACTGCACAACGGTTATAACCACTGCGCTGACCAAAAGCGTAATTAAAGAGATGAGCAGCATTCCCTTAAAAATCTTTTTTCTCATTCCGCGCCGCCTATTTTGTATCCCATTCCGCGGACGGTTTCAATAAGGCTGCCACACTCTCCCAGCTTTGCCCGAAGCGTCCTTATGTGTACGTCCAGGGTCCTGTTCTCACCGTCAAAGGCATAGCCCCAGACCTTCAAAAACAGATGCTCTCTGGAAAGCACTGTACCAGGATTTTCCATAAGTGCGCAGAGCAGCTCAAACTCCTTAAAAGACAGGGACACATTCTGTCCTTTGGCCTTGACAATGTGCTTTGCCGGATTTACATACAGGTCGCCAACTCTGTACTCTCCGCTCCCCTGTGCAGTGCCGGTCCTTCTTAGGACCGCCTTTATCCGGGAAACCAGCTCCATAGTGCCGAAAGGCTTTGAAATATAGTCGTCGGCTCCGCTGTCAAGACCAACCACCTTGTCATACTCCGTATCAAGAGCAGTTAACATAATAACAGGTATATTCTCAGTTTCGCGGCTTTCCCGGAGTTTTTTCAGTACGGAGAGCCCGTCCTCCTCCGGAAGCATGATATCCAGAAGCACAAGTTCCGGCTTTGTCTCTTTCAGCGCGCTCCAAAACTCGGAGGGCAGCTCAAACCCTTCAGCATCAATTCCCACGGTTTTAAGTGCGTAAAGCACAAATTTTCTTATATTGCTGTCGTCCTCCAAAAGATATATCATGACAGTCTCCTCACTCCCTTTTACAGACTTTAGTCTGCATGCCTGAACGAACCGTTTTCCAAAAGACGCTCAAATTTCAGTCCGTACCAGTGATTTTCAATGTCACCGCCGGTTGCAATTATGCACTCCTCTGTAAAGTCCGCGGCAGCCCTGGCGCTCCCTTCAAATGTCTCGCCCTTTACAAGCTCTCCGCAGAGGATAGAGGCAAATACATCTCCGCAGCCGTGCAGACGCATGTTCTCATACGGGTAATATATCTCAAACCTGCCGCCCTTTTCAAAATCGCAGCAGACATAGCCAATCTCCCGTTCATTCACTCTTACACCCGTAATTACCGCCTTCTTTGCCCCCGTATCGCCAAGGGCGTCAGTGCACCTGGAGATGTCGTCCCGGGAAAATACCTCCCGGTACTCTCCGCCTGTTAGAAGCATAGCCTCTGTTATATTTGGGGTAATTACATGGGCCTTTTTACAGAGCTTTTTAATGTCCTCCACAAATCCCGCGTCAAAACCTGTGTAAAGTCTGCCGTTGTCACCCATGACAGGGTCTACAATCACCTTTGTGTCCGGGCTTTTGAAATCGTCTATGAATTCCGCGGTTATGTCCGCCTGGCGGCCGTTTAAAAAATAACCCGTATAAATTCCGTCGCACTTAAATCCGATAGTTTTCCAGTGCTCTATAATTTTGACCATCTCGTCTGTCATGTCAAGGCATGTGTACCCCGTAAACCCACCTGTATGAGTGGATAAAATTGCAGTCGGCAAAGGCACTGCCTCAACCCCAAATGCGGAGATGACCGGCAGCGCCACCGTCAGAGAACATTTGCCGAAACACGACATATCGTTAATCGCGATTACTCTTTTAATCTCTTTTTTCCTGGTCTCCTTCATCTTTGTGGACCCCCGTGATAGAATACTCGACCCACTCGGCTATGTTTGTCGCGTGGTCGCCTATTCTTTCAAGATACTTCGCAATCATCAAAAGGTCAATAGAATCTTCGCCATTTGTCTCACCTTTTGCGATAAGCTCCACAATTTCTCTTTTTATCTCTATAAAATAGTTGTCAACAACATCGTCATATTCTATCACTTTACGTGCAAGCTCAATGTCGTGCTTTACATAGGAGTCTATACTCTCGGTCACCATCTTAATGGCCTCGGCGGCCATTTTCTCAATTTTGGTCTGTTTTTCCACGTCGGTGCCCATGAGGTATGTGCTTATCTCCGCAATGTCCGAGGCCTGGTCGCCTATTCTCTCCATATCGGAAATCATCTTGAGAGCTGAGGAAATCTGTCTTAAATCGCGGGCAACCGGCTGCTGCTGCAAAAGCAGCCTCATGCACAGCGCCTCAATCTCCCTCTCTTTCCTGTCAATCTCCCCATCAGTTGTAAACACTTTCTCAATAAGACTTGGGTCGCTCTCAGACAGTGATTTAAGTGCCATGGAAATTGCCTCTTCACACAGCGCTCCCATCTTTATAAGCTCAACATTGAGCGTCTCAAGCTGTTCATCAAATTTTAAACGCATAACTTTCTCCTCATACTGTTTAAATTCTGCGGTGCCGGCATTATCCAAACCGTCCGGTTATGTAGTCCTCAGTTCTCTTATCCTTCGGCATTGAGAAAATCTGGTCGGACTTTCCGTACTCTATAACCTCACCCAGAAGGAAAAACGCGGTATTATCGGAAATACGCACCGCCTGCTGCATATTATGTGTGACTATAATTATAGTATAATCATTTTTCAGCTCAGATACAAGGTCCTCAATCTTTGATGTGGATATGGGATCCAGGGCAGAAGTCGGCTCGTCCATCAAAAGCACCTCAGGATTTACCGCAAGTGCCCTTGCAATGCAGAGCCTCTGCTGCTGGCCGCCGGACATGGCAAGGGCGCTCCTTTTCAGCTTATCCTTCGTCTCGTCCCATATCGCCGCGTTCCTCAGTGACTGCTCCACAATATCATCAAGCTTTGACTTTGAGCGTATCCCGTGAGTTCTGGGGCCGAAAGCTATATTGTCATATATCGACATTGGAAACGGATTCGGCTTCTGAAATACCATACCCACGCGCTTTCTCAGGAGGTTTACGTCCATGTTTCCATAGATGTCTTCCCCGTCCAAAAGTACATCTCCCGTTATTTTACACCCCTGGATAAGGTCGTTCATTCTGTTAAGAGATTTTAAAAACGTGGACTTGCCGCAGCCTGATGGGCCTATAAATGCCGTTATCTCATTTGCCGGCAAGTTCATGCTGACATCTTTCAGCGCATGAAAATCACCGTAGTGGAGATTTAAGTTTTTTATAGTAAATTTATCCATATCCTACTTATCCTTTCTTGGCGCTCAGCTTGCTCGCCATAATTCCGGAAACTCCGTTGATTATCAATACCAGAACGAGGAGCACCACCGCTGTAGCATAAGCCTGCTCCGTATACAGTCCCTCAGAGAGCTGAGCCCACATGTGTATTGCGAGGGTTCTGCCGCTCTTCATAAGGCTTGAGGGTACACCTGCCACTGTGCCTGAGGTATAGATAAGCGCCGCCGTTTCTCCCACTATTCTTCCAATCGCGAGTATTACGCCGGAAAGTATTCCCGGTACGGCAGAGGGCAGCACAACACGGAACACCGTTCTTAGCCGTCCGGCACCGAGGCCGAAGCTCCCCTCTCTGTAAAGGTCAGGCACAGCCCTCAGCGCCTCTTCCGTGGTTCTCATTATGGTAGGCAGCACCATAATCGCGAGCGTCAAAAATCCTGCAACCATCGAATAGTTAAACTTACACGCTATTACGAAAATAAGATAACCAAAAAGGCCAAACACTATAGACGGTATTCCTGCCAGCGTCTCAGTAGTTAACCTTATAACCGCCACCAGCTTATTTCCCTTTTTAGCATATTCAGCGAGGTATATTGCCGAGCCAACTCCTATCGGCACTGCCACAACAAGAGCCAACAGTGTCATAATTATTGTATTTATAATTGCCGGCGTCATAGACTGGTTATCAGTTGTATACTCCCACGCAAACATGTCAAGCCGCAGCGCGGGTATTCCCCGGACGAGTATATATCCGATAAGAAGCAGCAGCACGCATACAGCTATTGCTGCGGCAAGGTAAACAATAATTCGGGTAAGGAGTGTGCCTCCCCTGCGGAAACGCCGCTTTGCCGCACTCATTGTGTATATGTCTTTTCCATCGGCCGTCCGCATAACATTATTGCTCATTATTTCTTCCTCCCCTTTGCCAGCGAGAATGTGACATTTATAATGAGTATAAACACAAACAGCACTACCGCTGTAGCAATAAGCATCTCACGGTGCAGGTCAGTAGCATAGCCCATTTCAAGTATAATGTTCGTTGTAAGCGTACGGACGCCCTTGGTGAGGCTCTCCGGGATGATGGGCTGGTTTCCCGCAACCATGCTCACCGCCGTGGCCTCGCCTATGGCCCTGCCTATCCCCAAAACTACTCCTGCTGTTACTCCGGATTTTGCCGCAGGCAGCGTTACTCTGAACACACTGCGCTCATGAGTAGCGCCAAGGGCCAATGCCCCCTCATAATAGCTCTCCGGTACAGCCCTGAGCGAAGACTCTGACACACTTATTATTGTAGGAAGTATCATTATACCCAGTACTATTGACGCGGTGAGCACACTTTTTCCTCCGCCGCCAAAAATGTCCTGCATTGCCGGTACAATTACCACAAGCCCAAAAAATCCGTAAATTACCGAGGGTATGCCCGCAAGCAGATTGAGCGCCGGCTTCAATACCTTATACAGGCCTTTGGGACAGAATTTTGCCATAAATATGGCACATAGAAGGCCGAGAGGAACCCCTATTATAATCGCCCCCGCCGTCACATAAATGCTGCCGATTATCATGGGCAGTATCCCGTAAATGTCCTGTCCCGGTTTCCACCTTGTGCCGGTGAGGAATTTAAATACGCCGACCTCGCCCATGGCGGGCACACCGTTTGCAAATATAAACACGCATATAAGCACAACCGCGAGAATTGATACGCATGCACATATTAAAAACACGACCCGCATTGAATTCTCTTTAAATTTACTCATATTTCCCTCCTACGCAGAAAGGGCTTGAGGGCCGTGCGCCCCCAAACCCCTGCTGCACTGTACTCTCTGGTTACTGAACGTCAGCCCAAGAAGTTATTTCGCCTGTGTAAATCTGTCTGATCTGCTCTGTTGTGAGCTCACTTACAGGATTTTCGTTATTGACAACTACTGCGATTCCATCGAGAGCGATAACCGTGCCGGTCACTCCGGACTCAAGCTCTGAATCCTTCAGTTCACGAGAAGCCATGCCGATGTCGCAGATACCCTCAATGGCACTGTTGACGCCTGTTGTGGAGTCGCTCTGCTGAACCTCAATTTCAACATCGGGGTTAAGGGCAACATATGCCTCTTTGAGTTTCTCCATGAGAGGTGTTACAGAAGATGAACCTGCAACTGAAATACTGCCTGTAACGCCTGAGGCCGTATAGGCACCTGTACTGCCCTCGCTCACATAGCCCTCTTCTGTTACAACCGCCTGTCCCTCATCGCTCATGATAAAATTGATGAAGTCCTGTGCAACATCACTTATGTTTTCGCCAGTTACTATGTTAAAAGGTCTTGCAAGAGTGTATGAACCGCTAAGAACGTTGTCTGCCGTTGCCTCTGTGCCGTCAACTGTAACAGCCTTCACACTGTCATCAAGGACACCGAGAGATATGTAACCGATAGCGTACTCATTGCCTGCCACTGTGGTCATCATAACTGATGTGCTGCTGGTGATTTCAGCGGCATCTGTTGTCATGTCGCCCTCGTCGGTCTCAACACCTGTAAGCTCTACAAAAGCGCCTCTGGTACCGGAACCATCTTCTCTTGATACAACGTAAATATCTCCATCAAAAGTGCTTCCGCTATTGTCACCCTCGTTATTATCCTGAGCGGTGCTGTTATTATTTGCGTTATCATCTGTCGTGTTGTCGCTTCCGCAGCCTGTCAGCACTGCTACTGACATAAGCACTGCCATTGCGATAGCCAAAATTTTCTTCACTTTTTCTCGTCTCCTTTTGTTTTTATGAATTTCGAGTACGGTCATATTCTATTTCCATATCGGTTAAATGTGAAACCGTTTCAATGTTAAATGTGCGTAAAGTTTTATCTCCGAATGTTAAGGCAAAGAAAAATACCTCTCTCCGTCCGGAAAGAGGTATTTTAAGAAAAGGAAAATGGTATTTGTGAAGAAAACCTGAAAGTTATTTTTTATAAAATGAATGGCCTATCTCATATGCCGCCTTATGGATTATCTTATTTTTCCTTATGGCGTTCTCGTCTCCGTGGGCAACTATAAATCCGCCGCCAAAGCAGTATCCTCCGCCCGGAGCAAGCATGTCGAAGGTGTCCTGTACCGCCTGATACAGCTCTTCCTCCGTGACATCATCGTCCAAAAGCCTTCCCTTGGCGTCCCAGCCGCCGGCAATTACAAGGTTATTGCCATACTTCTTTTTTATTGCCGGAAGGTCATTGCAGGTCTGGGCAGGATCCCAGAGCCGCACGCCGATGTTTACAAGGGAGTCCAGAAGCGTCTCGCACTTGCCGCAGTTGTGAAAACTTATTGGTATTCCCCTGTCCCACGCAAATTTTGCGTGCTTCTTGTAAATGGGTATGAGTATCTCCTCATATACCTCCGGGGAAATAAACGGGGCCTTCAGCGACGCAGTGTCGTCCTTCAGTGACAGTACCTCAGGCTTATAGTAGTCAATCATTTTCTCTGTTATCTTACAGTAGAAATCAGAGATGTAGTCCAAAAGGGCAAAGACCTCCTCAGGCTCCTCATAAAATGCACACAGGCCCTCTGTAAAGCCCATAAACGCCATGAGATGCTGGAAATAGCCGAAATGCACGTCAAACGCCACGGCAGTCTGACTGCGGTCAACGCCGCTCGCCTCTAAATGGTCTTTTGCCATCTTTTCCCAGTCGTACCCCTCAAGGCTTGGCGCTTTTATAACGTCACGCCACTTTCTGATGTCCTTCAGTATGAAGTTTTTCGTCTCAGGCATGGTAGCGCCGCCCACTGCGTCCCCCGGCACATACTTAACACCCCACACGTCTATTCCGCCGACACCCACTTTGCGGTGCTCGTTGATAAACGGCGGAGTCATAAGCACAATTGCCGGCACAGGGGCTTTTGGGTCCGACGACGCCAGTATGCTGTAATTTGGAACCCACTCTGGGCACTGGCCGCTCAAGGTTAACATAAAGTTCTCTTTTTCTGTCAGCAAGGACATTTCGCCTCCCTCTCAAGTTAAGTATCAGTCTTTTTTTGTTATCTCGATATACCCCTCGTCGGCATTGACAAACACAATATCCCCCGTCTCGATGACCTCCATCGGGTCTCGCTCAAAATCGGTCATAGAAGGCACATGTGCCACCATGGCACAGGCAACACTAAGAGGGCACCCCTCAGTGTGTACAAATGCCGCCGGTTTCATGGGACCACTACCATACATCATAAACCCGCCCGAACCTCTTGGCAAGGGGTATACCATAACCTTTCCGTTATACGGAACTTTGAAAAGAGGGTGGTTTCTCTCTGTGGTATAGCCTTTTCTTGGGTTGCAGTTTGTAAATCCCTCCAATGGCTTTGGGGATACAAGCGCCTCTGCCCGGACCTTGCCAGGATACTCGCAGCGCCCTTTAATGATTATCTTCTCCGCCATTTGGGTTCACCTCCATTCGCCGCGCCATTTGCCGGTCAGCGCGGCGTCAATACAGTCGTCCTGAGAGCCGTAGCAGACCTGAAGCCGGTTGTCGTCGTCGGGGTAGCAGCCAGTTATATAGTAGGACTGTTTTGCAGAGTCAACGGCAAGGTTCCTCACGCCGCCCGGCACACCGCCCATCGCCGCAAGGCAAGTGCCGGTCATTAGAGAGGCGCCGGCATCTTTGAATATTTTCAGATACCCCAGCTTTTTTGCCACATCAAACAGCCACGGAGTTGACATAATCCACAGCGGCACTCTGCACTTTTTACCCTCAAGCTTTCTCGCCAAAAGCATGAGGTCCACAATATTCAGGTGAGGGCAGCCTAGGTACACCATGTCAACATCATCAGATGTATGGAAATTCAGCGTCTCGTACGCCCTTTTAAGCTCCGCCTCTCCTATTATGGCGACGCGCTGCGGCTTTCTGCCGCCGAGGGCCTCCTCCAGTGTATGGGCCTCGGGAGTGCTGCCGGGAATGTGATACATTCTCACAGCGCCGCTCGTATTCATACCGGAGTTGAGCTTCATTATCTGCGTCATGTTCGGCTTTGCAGTGCCAGTTAAAACCGGTACCTTCACCCCGACCTCCTCACCGACGGCGAAGCCGAAAACGTCCCACTCCAGGTCAGAGGATATCATGCGCTCTGAGCGCACCTCCACCGTGGCGTAACGGTTTTCAGTTATGTGCATGTCGTAGTATGCTGCCTTGCCGAGAAAGCAGGTTGCAAAGCTGCCGTCAATATTTGTCCTTGCACCTAAATTCGCGTTGCAGTACGGCACGGCTGAGCTCTCGTTCCAGGCGCAGTGCTGTCCCATAGTCGGAAGATATGACGCCGTGAGATAACTTGCACAGGAGTGGGTCGTCATCATTCCCATTTTTCTGTACAGCTCAAACCACTCGTCCCGCATTGCCTCCCTGTGAAATTCAGGGTTGCAGTGCATTTTCTCCGGGTCACCGTATGAGCAGAGGTTACAGTCCTCCCACCCATCTACCGGCGGCACGGCAAAAAACGGAGCCTTGTTTGCAAATGTTGGTATTTTAAAGTGTGCGCCGGAGTCCACCAGCTTTTTAAGCTCCTCAAATGAAAACTCATAAAACGGAGACATTGATGTCGTGGGGGTGTGGAAATCCCCCGTTCCGTCAAGGTCAATCAGTCTCTCCGCGCCCGACACCTCGCAGACCTCAACGAGGTACTGCATGCAGAGCTGGGGCACATACCCCTCCTCTCCCTGCAATATTCGCTTCTCATCGTCAGTTAAATAAGGCAATATCAAAACCTCCCCTGGCTCTTATGTTACAGCCGGCAGCTTAACAGACCTGAGCTGCCGGCACATGTCTCATATTATAACCGCGCCCTGGTCTATGGGCTTTACCCTTTCCTGATAGAGCTTCAGCCAGCCCTGTTCGCCTTTTCCAAGGTAGTCCGGTGCGTTCTTCCGCCGCTCTGCCAGCTCCTCGTCTGACACATCTACCGAGAGCACTCTGTTCAGGGCATCAATGGTTATGATGTCGCCGTCTCTTATAAGGCCGATGTTTCCTCCGGCGGCGGCCTCAGGCGTGACATCTACCACCATAAGCGCAAGGTTACACAGCCCGGAGGCGTGGCCGTCAGTCACAATGGCAACGTCGCTGCCCAGCCCCTGTCCGTCAAGGGCAAAGATAAGCCCGCCGGGGCCGCCCATACCTGGTGAGCCGGTAAGCCCCATACCGCACACCACTATGACATCGCCCTTTACAATCCTGCCGTCCCGTATGGCGCGGCTGGCCTCTCCCTGGTCGGTGAACACCTTCGCCGGCCCCTTAAAATAGTTCGGCTTGTAGTGGTCGTCAATCTGCAGCTTTATAACTCCAAATGTCTCGGCAATGTTCCCCTTTACCAGCACAATCGCCGGGCGGTAATTAAGGGCATTTGAAAGGGGGCGTATTACCTCCGGGTCCAGCACTCTGGCCGTCTCAAGGTTTTCTCTCACTGTTCTGCCGCTTACTGTCATTTCGTCAAGGCAGAGCATGCTCTCAAGCTGCTTCATAACCGCGGCTGTTCCGCCGGCGGCCTCCATGTCGTCAATAAAGTGCTTTCCGTTGGGACGTATCC
Source organism: Candidatus Alloscillospira gallinarum (assembly GCA_904420055.1). Taxonomy (GTDB): domain Bacteria; phylum Bacillota; class Clostridia; order Oscillospirales; family Oscillospiraceae; genus Alloscillospira; species Alloscillospira gallinarum. The sequence continues at coordinate 11,380 of CAJFTV010000056.1, forward strand.
CTACAAGCAGGGGTACATCGTCGGCAAACCTGTCAAACAGTTCAAAAACATCTGTAGAGCACTTTCCCTCTTTGGCAATGGCCTGAATGTGCTTCATCGTATTCGTGGAGCCGGATATGGCCAGTATCGTTTTGACACAGTTCTGGAACGCCCCCGGTGTGAGAAGGTCCCGGGGTTTTATATCCTCGTTTACCATCTCCACAATCCGTTTTGAGGCAGCCGCCACTGCGTCCCACATCTTCCGGCTGTTTGCCAGAACAGGCGTAGTCCCCGGCAGGGCAAAGCCCAAAGCCTCACAGGCAATGTGCATGGAGTTTGCAGTTCCAAGCCCCTGACAGACGCCGGGGCCCTTTATGGCGGCGCGGCTCATCTCCTCCATCTCGCTGTCGGTCACCTTGCCCATGGCGTAGTGACCAAGCTGCTGGAACAGGTCCTCTATGTCAAAGTGCTCTCCCTTATACGTCCCGCAGGGCTGATATCCACAGGGGACGACAATTGTGGGGATATTTATGCGAGCCGCCGCCATAAGCTGTCCGGGGAGCGTCTTGTCGCAGGAGGCGAGGCATAAAATCCCGTCCAGCGACGCCCCCTCCACCGCCGCCTCTATATCGTTTGCAATGAGGTCGCGGCTGGCCTGGACAAATCCGCCGTTGTGCCCGGTGAAAATGAAGTCCGCCGGGGCAGCCGTCCTGATTTCAAACGAGATGCCCCCGGCCTTGTATATCTCCTCGGCGGCAAATTTTGCTATAGCGTCCAGGTGACTGAAACAGACTGCTATATTTGAGGAGGAGTTTATTATGGCAATCTTTGGCTTTTCCATGTCCTCCTCTTTAATTCCAAGGTTCAGCCACATGGATTTTCTTATGGGGTTATTTGCTTTATTGCTTCTGTATTCCTTCAATACGGCACCTGCCTTCCTGCCCTCAGGCCGCGGTCAATTTACACCTTCCAGTATTACGCCCTGTGTGCGCAGGAAATCCTGAAGGTCTTTTACATGTTCTTCCTTTTCCAGCTCTCGGGGAGTAACGCCCTTTTTGACGCAGAGGCCCGCCGCCGCGCCCGCGGCCTGTCCTGTTACTACCGTCTCCTGCAAAAAGCGCAGGTAAGCCGCCCTGTCTGTGGACACGTGTTTGCCGCCCACAAGGAAGTTTTCAACTTTAAGCGGCACAAGGCAGCGGTAAGGAATATCATAGCTGCCGCCGTTGGGGGCCATTCCACCGACCTCGCCCTCCTGCACCACTGAGCCCAGGGTGTGGTTGTCGGCAGTGTGCACGGCCCCGGCGGGGAAGGCGGACTTTCCTATGCAGTCATAAAACCTTGCGCCCGCAACAACGTCTGCGCCGCGGAGCTTGTAGTCACCCATAATTCTGCGGCCGTCGCGCAGACGCATCTCCGTGCCCACCTTGACGATATACGCGTTTTTAAAGCCGGGTACGTACTTTTTAAATGCCTTCGCCGCAATAATAATCTGCTTTCTGCACTCAATCTCGCCCTTTGTGAGGTCCCACGGGTCGCATGACCAGAGGTTTGGCACCTGGGCCGAGTGCTGGAAGTGGGCCTGAATAACACCGTTTTTACCGCCGTCCGGGCGGGGCGCCATGAAGAAGCCCATACCGGAATACGCGTGCCACTCCCCAGTCTTTAAAAGCTTATCGAGTATGCTGAAAAAGCCCATGACTTCCCCTATCTCGGTTGGGTCGTTCACTTTTCTCAGGTTCTCTATCTTCTCTTCCTTGCTCATGCCGATGGGGCCGCGGAGCTCAAAGTCGTCCGGATTCTCCTTCATGTAGGTCATAAACTCGTCCCAGTCAACGCCGTCCATGGTGAAGCACACGGAGTGGGGCTCGTTCTGCTCCCGTGGCAGAAGCTCGTAGTCGCAGCCGGCGCGCACGGCGATGTCGCCCTCTCCCGTGCAGTCTATTACAATCTTCGCGCCAATCTCGCTGCGGCCAGCCGCGTTTTCAACTACAACGCCGGTGACCTTGTCGCCGTCCTTTGTGACGTCTACCACAAGGGTGTGGAGAAGAAGCGTCACTCCCGCCTCTTCCAGCACCTGGAAAATTTCAAGTCCCCACCACTCGGGGTCTACAAAGGAAAATGTATATCCGGTGCCCTTTCTGTAGACGTTATCGGCATCGCTGTGGGGCACCGCGTGGTTTTCCTTTAAAAGGCGGCTGTGCATCTCCTGTGCAAAACCGGCGATAACCTGCTCGCCACAGGGACTGAACAAATGAGCGTATGAAAATCCCGGAGGGCCGAATACGTTCATCTGCCCGCCCAAGGCTCCAAGACGCTCAATAAGAAGAGTTTTGGCGCCGGTTCTTGCCGCGGCTACTGCCGCAGCCGTACCGGAAGTGCCTCCGCCGCACACAATAACATCAAACATAAGTTTTTCATTAGCCATAAAATATCGTCCCTTTCTCAAATAAATCCGCCGGACCCTCTGCGGCAAAATGCCGCAGAGGGCTTTTGGTCAATTAACTACTATTTCACTTTAAACTCGTTTATCGACTTGGCAGCAGTGCCGTCGGGGAGGCGAACAGCTTCGACAATACCTTCGCTGTGGAGAGCCCACGGCAGTATGATGCCGTCGTGTCCTCCGCGCCCGCCTATGGTCACTATCTGTACGTCCTCCGGGAACCTTGTCACCGGCATCGGGTGACGGTTCTTAAAGCTCTCAGGACGCACCGGCACAAGTCCCCTGTTCCTTACCATCGGCACCTCGTGGTACGCATACGTGTGTATGTGCTCCTGTATCATTCTCTTGGTGTATCCCGCCTTCTTTAAAAGCTTCGCATGGTCAGGCACAAGGCAGATTACCATCGGTCCCGGCATATACGCGTTGTTTGAACCCAGCGTTGTGCAGCAGTGGGTTATGGTGTCCAGAAGGTCATACCCGTCAAGGCTTAAAAAGTCTATGAC
>CAJFTV010000057.1 GCA_904420055.1 Candidatus Alloscillospira gallinarum
TCCCTGCGGGACAAATGTCCCGCAGGGAATTTTATTTGAATAGACGTGTATAAAAAATGCAAAAACTATCGTTCCGGCTCACCGATATCCCGGGCGAGCTCATTGCGCCGCACTAAAAGCGTCCCGCCGCTGTAATCCATGCCGGAGGTCTGCTCAGCCATAAATATGGCGGTTTTTATATTCCCTATCTCGGTTTTCAAAAGGGTATCCCTCATATTGCCCGTGTCAGGAATGTCGTTTTCACATTCGGTCAGGAGGTTTAACGCATCGCTTGCCGAGATTTCGCCGTCGATGTACTGGTCTGTTATCCTGAGAGCCCGTTTTCCGACAGATGAACTGGACCCGCCGCCGGTGGCGGCAATGATTACGCCTGTTACTCCTGCAACCAATACAATTATTAGTGCGATAATGCCAATCAGCCGCGCCTTGGGCATTTTGGCCCGCGGCGGCTTAGGCCTGTGAAAGCTGCCGTTATTTCCCCGCGGAGGAGCGGAACGGAACCCGCCGTAGCTTTGCTGCTGGTTTGGAGGAGGGGTGGGCTCATATGCGTTTTGCCCCCGCAGGTTTGTGTCATATATAAACTGGTTGCGGCAGTTTGGATTTACACAGGTCACCTTGATTTTACCTATCCCCACAGGTACGTTCATAGGTGTGCGGCAGCGTGTACAAAAAACAGTCTGCTTGTCATTCATTTAATTTCCGTCCTCTCAAAAAACTATGAATACGTATTTAAATTTTGCCGGGGCAAAAGCTGGTTGTTCCATCTATCTTACGGTGCCTATATCCCGGGCAATAGTAAAGGCCGCAGATGTTGCCGCCGTTATGTTTCTGGGAGAGATGCAGTCGCCCAGCATGTAAAACTCCGGAGCGGCGAAATTCAGCTTCAGAGTCTCGTCGGTGCGGGAGTGCTGACCTACGGCGTATATAACCGTATCGCAGTCATAACGTACCTCTTCGCCCTCTGAGGAGCATAGTACCCCGCCGCCGTCAATGGAAAGTGCCGTGGTGTTAAAATGGATTTCTATACCGCGTAGTTTTATCTCACGGCGCAGGCCGGAAGCGTGCAGGAAGTTGCCGCCGTCATTTATCGTGTCTGCCATCTCCACAATTTCCACATGGCGGCCTAACATGGAGAGATATATTCCAAGCTCCGTGCCCACAAGGCCGGCGCCCAATATGACGACGTTTTTTCCCAGCGGAGCGGGATTTATGTATGCCGCCTCGGCGGAAATTACATTTTTCCCGTCTATTCCCGGAATTTTCGGCTTCACGGGCTCTGCCCCCAATGCGGCGATAATCACATCGGGGGAGAGCGCTTCGGCCAGCTCCGGAGTAACGGCTGTATTTAGCCGCAGGTCGATTTTCATTCTGCGGATAAGTTTTTCCTGATAGTTTAAATACTCGTCCAGTTTTTTCTTAAATGGGACATTTTCCTCACAGCGCAGCGTGCCGCCAAGGCGGGAGGATTTTTCGCACAGAATTACGTCGTGTCCCCGCTCTGACGCGGTGATTGCCGCCTGCATTCCGCCAATTCCGCCCCCTGCGACAAGCACCTTCTTGCGCACTGCGGGCCGGGCGTTGTCATATTTCAGCTCCAGCTCCCTGCCGCATTTTGGATTTATGGCACAGTACGGCTCTCCGTGGGTGAGCTCGCTGGAGAAGCAGGAAAGACAGCGCATACATTTTTTGATTTCACTCTCCCGTCCTGTGCGGGCCTTTGCCGGAAGGTCCGGGTCGGCTAAAAGGGCGCGGGCGAGCTCTACAACGTCGGCACGGCCGTCTGCGATAATCTCTTCCATCATTTCCGGGTCGGACAGTGCGCCAACAGTGGCGACAGGAGTTTTTACGTGCTTTTTAATCTCAGCGGCAAACTGCACATTACAGCCGTCCGGCTGGAACATGCTGGGGTGTGTTATGGTGAACACCTCGTCCACCTCGTGGCTGCCGGCAGAGACGTGAATGAGGTCAGCGTGCCCGTCGAGCTGGCAGGCTATTTTAATGCCCTCTTCTATACCGTAGCCGCCGTCGTAGCATTCGCTGCCGCTTATGCGCACTTCAATGGGAAATCCCCGTCCGACAGCCTTCTTTATCGCGTCGCAGACTGAGATGAGAAGCCGCGCACGGTTTTCAATGTTTTTTCCGCCCCACCTGTCTGTGCGGGTGTTTATATATGGAGACAGGAACTGCTGGAAAAGCCAGCCGTGACCCGCGTGTACGGTCACCATGCCGAAGCCGAGCTGTTTTGCGTACACTGCGGCCTGGGCGTATTTTGAAATTGTCCTCTCAATTATCTCCTCGGTCATGGGGAGGATTTTTCTCCCGTCAAGCTCCATTTCCACAGGGCCGTATGCGCAGCCCTGAGACTCGCCTCCGAACATGGAGAGACTGCGGTTTGCATACATGCCCGCGTGCTGAAGCTCGGCAGAGGCCACCGCGCCGTGGCGTGATACCGCGTGGGCGACCCTAGCCAGGGAGAAGTGGGACATCTCGTTGTCGAACCGAAAATGACGCGGGGTGCCAAGGCCAAGCTCAGAGTCCACAATACACTCACAGGAGGCGACGCTTGCGGCTCCGCCTATGGCCTTGCGCTCATAGTATGCCGCGGCTTCCGGCGGGAGTATGCCGCTGCCGTCAACGTCCTGAAATCCGGTGGGGGAGGCAAAAATCCTGTTTCTGAAAAGCTGTGCCCCGAGCTTTATGGGGGTAAACAGGTTTTTATATTTTATGTCAGCCATAGCTTTCTCCATTCTGCCGCTTGTGCTTTATATACGGGCCTCCGGGGCGGCAGAGGGAGGCCCGTGCCTTTTTATATGTCGAGGGCGGCGTAATATCCCTGCTGGGTGGCGTCTGACACCTTGCCGGCCTTTATGCAGTCGCCGACGGTGACACACCAGGGAGCGCTGTATTTAAGTGCCTCGACTGTGTCCCAGTCGGCGCGCATGCCCGCGGCAATGAGTATGGAATCTGCCTTGATGATAAATTCCTCTCCGTTTTTGTCTGTACAGACAAGCCCTTCCTCTGTGACTGCTTTGGCAGAGGTGTTTAAACAGAATTTTACATTATTTTTTGCAAACTCATGTTCAAGGCCAATCCGGTGCATTTCATTTGCATCGGGGGCGTAATCGTCCTTCATCTCCACGACGGTGACTTTCTTTCCGAGCCCGTCAAGATATACCGCAGTCTCGCTGCCGACAAGTCCGCCTCCGATAATTACCACGCTGCTGCCAAGGTCGGGCTCTTTGCGGTGGAGGGCGTCAAGCGTCTTTACATTCGGTCCGTCGATTCCCGGAATTGGGGGGATTATCTGTTTTGCGCCCACGGCGAGTATTAGAACATCAGGGGCGAGGGTTTCAATGAGCTCCGGGGTGGCCTCGGTATTCAGCATGATTTCCACTCCCGCATCTTTTACGCGCTTTGCCTGAAGCGTGGCGTAGTGGAACAAATCAGCCTTAAATGGTACAAACTCCTCGCAGAGAAGCTGTCCGCCAAGACGGTCTTTTTTCTCAATGAGTGTGACATGGTGCCCGCGCTCTCTTGAGGTGAGAGCCGCCTGTATTCCGCCGGGGCCTCCGCCGACTATGACGACGCGCTTCGGTGTTGTCTCACAGAAGGCAAAACGGTGGTCAAGCTCCCGGCCGATTACCGGGTTTAACGCGCAGGAGGCAATCCTGTTCGTGAGGAAACCCGAAAAACAGGTGAAGCAGCGGCAGCACTTTGTAATATCGTCGGCGTGGCCGGTGAGAGCCTTTTTTGGGAAAAACGGGTCGGCAAAAAGCTCTCTTGCCATGCACACGACGTCAGCCTTGCCGGAGGCGATAATCTCCTCCGCCATATTGGGGTCATTAATGCCGCCGACACAGCCGACGGGCGTGTGCTTCATGTGTTTTTTTACGCTTGCTGCCAGATGTACGTTGCTGCCGTGGGGAAGGAACATGCTGGGGTGAGTGATTACAAAGGCGTCGTGATTCTCGTGAACGCCCGCTGATATGTAAAGCATGTCCACCTTGCCGTCAAGCATTTTGCAGATTTCAATACATTCGTCGATGTCATAGCCGCCGTCAACATATTCGGCGCCGCTCAGGCGGTATTCAATGGGAAAATTGGGACCTACGGTCTCCCTTATTTTCTGTATCACCAGCAATGGAAAGCGCATACGGTTTTCCCTGCTCTCTCCGCCCCATTTGTCGGTACGCTTATTTGTACCCGGGGACATGAACTGGCTCAAGAGCCACCCGTGGGCGGCGTGTACCAGAACCATGTCAAATCCGGCCTGCTTGCACAGGGCGGCGGCCCGGCCGAAGCAGTCGGCGATGTGGAGTATGAGCTCCTCCGGCATCTCGTGAACAACAGAGCCGTCGGCCATAACCTCATTGATGGGGCCGTAGCGGGTAATCGTGTTTACGTCCATGTCCTGCGCCCGCGCCCCGGCGTATTTTCCGCCGTGGGACAGCTCAATAGATGCCAGGGCGTTGTGGTAGTGTATCTCCCTGGCGCACTCGGTGAGGGAGGGGAGTATCATGGGGTTGTCCAGGGCCATCTGCTTTGTGTGGGAGCGGCCCGTCTGCATGTCTACAATGCCCTCACTGACGGTGACGACAGCCGCACCGCCTTTTGCCCGAAGTCCGTAAAAACCGGCGTTTTCACGGGTAAGGCCGCAGTCCGGGCCCATCTCCGGGGGAGCCATTGGCGCGTTTACTATTCTGTTTTTTAAAAGGACGCCGCCGACCTTCAGGCTGCTGCCCAGATGAGGAAAGTACTTGTTCAAGGAAAACCCTCCTAATGTTTTAAAGTAA
>CAJFTV010000058.1 GCA_904420055.1 Candidatus Alloscillospira gallinarum
CCATATACCGCATCGGAGGCAACCTATCGTGAACACAAACAGCAAGACGAAAACCATGGCTCTCACCGCCATGATGACAGCAGTTCTGGCAATCCTGTCGCCAATATCCATTCCCACAACTCCAGTACCCATAACCCTTGGCCTGTTTGCGGTATTTCTCACCTCCGCCACGCTGACGCCGCTGCTGGCTTCTTCCAGCGTATGCATATATATTCTCCTTGGTATGGTGGGACTTCCCGTATTTTCAAACTACATGGGCGGCCCTCAGGTAATTGTAGGCCCCACGGGCGGATATATCATCGGGTATTTTGCCGTTACCTTTATCCTTTCAAACGTCTGCCGCAGGACGGAAAATTATCCTCTGCGCCTTACGGCTGCCCTTCTGTCTCTTATGATACTTTACCTATTCGGCACGCTGTGGTATGTTGCCATTTCCGGCGTATCTTTTTGGTACGGGCTTTCAGTGTGTGTGGCCCCGTTTGTCGTCATTGACATAGCCAAGGCGGCCGTGGCCCTTGTTTTGGCCGACCTTTTAAGCCGCCGCATAACTAAAAAGAAGTAACAAGCTTACCGCCCGGACGATTACCGTCCGGGCTTTTAATTTGCCTAACCTTATCTATCGGTGCTATAATAGCAGATATACTGCCGCTAGGAGGAGACAATATGGACACAATTTGGCTCGGTTATATTTTCGCCGTTATATCTTCAATATTCTCCGCAATATATGTAGTTCCCAAAAAACTGTCGGGACAGCGCCCCTCTACCTACGCCATGATAATGGGCATAGGATATTTTGCTGCCTCTGTACTGGGCTTTGCCATACTGAAAGCATTTAATGTAATTGACGAGCCCCTGTTTTTCCCCGAGGCGTATATAGCATGTATAAACGGCATCGTCTGGTCAGTCGCTTCAATATCTGTCCTGAGTTCAATTGACAGAATAGGACTTGCAAGGTCAAACCAGTGGAAGAGCCTTCAGGGGCCTGTGGGTTCCCTGCTAATGCTGGTTTTCCTTTCCGAGTTCCTCACAGCTAAGATAGTTTACATAATTTTAGCCATCGTGCTCATAACCGCTGCCTGTTTTCAGACTTTCACGATTTCCCGTGCAATTATTTTATAATTCCAAATTGCAGTTTTATCCCTACAGTTAAAGCTACTTAAAAATAGCGGCACCGGCAAAAGCCGGTGCCGCATCATATTTATTTTTTCAATATTTCTCTCACAGCAACATCAAGACCGGGATACGCCCCTTCCATACCGGAGAATTTTCCCTTTCGGTCAATAAGGCCGGCGGACATTCCCATTTTTTCAGCCGCAAGATAGTCCTTTCTCAGGGAGTCTCCCAGCATACATACGTTCTCCGCGGGAGCCCCGATTACACCCAGAGCTTTTTCAAATATGCGCCTGTCCGGTTTGTAAGCCCGGGCGCTTTCACTCGTTATAACTCCCGCAGGAGCTATGCCGAGAGAATTTACCGCAATAGATATCACCCTGTCGTCGCCGTTTGTAATAATGTAATACGGAAGGCTGACCTCCTCAAGGAACCTGCCGCTGTCCGGGAACGGCTCCGGTGCTTTCCACTGCTTTTCAATCAGGTCCGCAAGCTCATTGGCGTCAACTCCAGCAGAAAAATGCTCTGCTGCCGTCCTGAACGCCTCAGTCAGCAGCTCTGTCTGGTTATAAAATGTCCCGGTGTTGGCCTCCTCCGTGTACCTGTCAAATGTCTCCCACCAGAAGTCGAACACCTTCTGTCTCACTTTTTCCGTTCCGGCAGCACATATCCTGTCCAGGGCCATATCGGCATAGGGTCCGTCCTCCCGCACAAGAGTTCCGTTAAAGTCTACTAAAAGCGCTGTTATCATATGAAAAATTCGTTGTCCTTCCGCACATCTCTAAGACTTATCAGCTTGTCATTGAGGGCCGCCTGTATCTGATTTGGCAGTGTCCTCGCCTTTTCCGGACATACCGCAATGCACCGGCCGCACAGTATACACTTTGTAACATCGGCCGCGGCGGTATCCTCGTGGTCAATGGCCTGGGTAGGACACTTCTCCGCACAAATGCCGCATTTCTTGCAGTCACCCGTTATAAGCGGAACAAAGTTGGTTGAATTCCACTTTGTATACGGCCTGTTTCCCGGAACCTGTGGAGTGCTCATATCCCCGGCAGCAAGCTTGTGGAGTATCTTCCCGGCGAACTGGGAAATCTCTTCAAAATCCTTACCGTCAGGCCTGCCCCTTGCCACCATGCGCACAATAGAGTGCTCTGCCACCACAGCGCAGGAGGCAATTACATCAAATCCCCGTTCCTTACAGGTATCGTTTAGTTCCAGCAGAGCGTCCTCATAATCCCTGTTTCCGTAAACCGCCATTGTTACTGTGGGGGTATTGCTGCCGCTGAATATTGACAGCTTCTCGGTCATATACGGGGGAATGCGCCCGCCGAAAACCGGTCCGGCTACAATTACAAAGTCGTCTTTTCCAAATTCCGTCACATCTCCGATTTCCCCGGAGACCTCAATATCATTTTTTATACTGCCGAGCTTTTTCCCCAGTCCTACGGCGTATTTTTCCACGCCGCCGGTCGGGCTGAAATAAATCAGTGTCACGTCCTTTGCCATAAGTTTATTCCTCCCTTAAATTTTCCTTACAGCATAAATAATACCCAATTTAAGCAGTTTTTGCAATGGCC
>CAJFTV010000059.1 GCA_904420055.1 Candidatus Alloscillospira gallinarum
AAGAACATTCAGAGCGACTTTGAGCCTGTTTTTGAGCGTAAGTTCCACAACTTCCTCAACTGCGCCGAGGGTATCATGCACACCGGTCAGCGCGATATGATTCGTATTCGTGTCAGCATTACAGCTTTTGAGGCAGGTTTCCGCGCCCGTCACCTTGGCGAGATTCTCTACGCCAAGATTAAGAGCGAGTACGACCGCGTTGTTGACAAGTGCCAGATTAAAATCTACACAACTCCTGAAAAGTGCAAGGAGCTTCGTGCTTTTGCAAACTCCGTTTACGACAAGCGTGACGAGAGACTTGCAACTCTCACCGACGAGAGTGTCGATGTGTTCTACACCTGCATTCTCTGCCAGAGCTTCTCTCCCTCACACGTCTGCATCGTAACACCTGAGCGTCTCGGCCTCTGCGGTGCTGTTTCATGGCTCGACGCAAAAGCCACAAATGAGCTCGACCCCACAGGCCCCTGCCAGGTTGTTACAAAAGAGCGCATTATTGACGAGCGCGTCGGCGCTTACGAGGACGTAAACGAGGCTGTTAATCAGTACTCACACGGTGCTCTGGAGCAGGTTACACTGTACTCAATCCTTGAGGACCCGATGACCAGCTGCGGCTGCTTCGAGTGTATCTGCGGTATTGAGCCCTTCTCCAGCGGCTTCGTTATTGTTAACCGTGAGCACGCCGGCATGACTCCTCTCGGAATGACCTTCTCTGAGATGGCCTCCATGACAGGCGGCGGTGTTCAGACTCCCGGTTACATGGGCCACGGTAAGCACTTCATCGCTTCCAAGAAGTTCCTGAAGGCTGAGGGCGGCGTCGCACGTATCGTGTGGCTCCCGAAGGCTCTCAAGGACACTATCAGAACAAAGCTTGACCAGACTGCAAAAGAGCTCTACGGCATTGACAACTTCACCGATATGATTGGTGACGAGACAATTGCTGAGGATCCTGAGACCCTCATGGAGCACCTGCAGAACGTGGGTCACCCCGTTCTTGAGATGGAGCCCCTGCTCTAATCTGAAAGTTTATAAAATACTGCCAACTGATTACCGGCTGGCAGTATTTTTTGCAGGCAGACCAAATCTTGACATAAAAGAAGAGCGTCCCCGACAGGTTTCGTGGACGCTCTTTTTGTGATGGTTAATTACTCGGCCAGTGAGATGCCGTAAGTGACGCTGCCTGTGTATGTAACTCCCTTGATAATTGAGGAGCTGCCGCTCAGTACGGGCTTAACTGTCATAGTGGCAGTGCCGTCCTCTGTAAATGATACAAGCTCTGTACCCACAAGGTCGCGGGCGTCGCCTGTTGTCTCAAATACACTGCCGTCCTCCATGATAAACTGGTAGCGGAGTGAAGCACTTCTGCCGCTCTCGGTCTTGCCCTCCAGAACCATCTGCTCGCGGAATTTGTCAGTGCCCTCAAAAGTAATGCTCACATGCTTTCCGTCCAGATTTTCCACGTTTTCAGCGATAATCTCCACCTCAGTTCCCTCTTCTGTGAGCGTTACGGCTGAGGGAATTGTGACAGTATACGTCGGGTCATTCTTGTACTCAAACGTAAACGCAGTCTCCAGGTTGGCTCCGGGGTTTGCCTCTGTCACCTCTGCAGCCATTGCAGACGTTGCGCCAGCTCCGAGTATAGTACCGGCGGCAAGAAGCCCGCACATAAGTGTCCTCATCTTCTTCATCTTAATACCTCCAAAAATTTCATAGTTTATATTAAGCGCTCTTTGCTGAGCCGCCAATATATCAGTAAACCGTAAGCGGCACTGTCACAAGCGCTCCGTTTAGTGGGATATCTGTTTCCTGAGAAAAAGCTTTTACTCTCATATAAAGCGTATACTCGCCGCTCTCAAGTCCATTTGCAAGAGTAATTTCCGAAATTTCCTTGCCAGGCTCTATAAGTCCCGAGGTATATATCGGCGTATCATCTTCGTCTATGTAAAGCTCATAGACAAAATTACACTTGTTACCCGCGGGATTCATAAGTGTAAGCTGCACATCTGTCTCTCCGGCGGGAAACACGATACTCTCGTATCCCGGTATTTTTATTCCCTGCTGTTCTGCGGTTGTTCCGCTGCTCTCCGGCTGTATGTCCTCCGCGTTTTCATCGAGCACAAGTCCTCCGGAGCGTTCCGCTTCATCTGGTGCCGGCTTTAAAAGCAGAAAGACAACTGCTGCAATCAGCAGCAAAATCAGTACCGCAGTGCAGATTTTAAGCCATCTGCTCTCAGTCCATTTAACTTTTTTACTCTCTGTATCCATTTTCTTAAACCTCTCATATTTACTGGTTTAATTTTACATTTTTCTGTGTTAATTCTGAAACCATGCACCGGTAAAATGTCAGTTAACTTCCCAACATCTTAAATCTGTCATATACCTATTGTCTTTTTGCGCAATATGGTATAAAATCAGATCAAAGTCATATTAACTTAGGGGGAAGTTATGAAGGCCAACGCTTTGAGGGGAGTTCTTCTTGCTGCCGTGATTATTCTCGTATACTGCATTGTATTCGCGACCGTATGGTTTTTAATTGGATTTATCACCGATCTTGTCACGCAAGACGGTTTTTTTCGGGGTATGCTATCCGGCAGATTGAGCGTACTTCTTCTAATCGCTACACTACCTGCCACATTATGCGCATATTTTTCTTCCACTATCTTTATGAAAATAAAAATGAAAAACGAGTTTACACGGGGACTTGCGTTCCGCATCGCCGGAGCTTTCCTTTTTCTCGGCACCATTGCACTGCTTATCGTAAACATCTGTCTTAAATGGGCGCTTATTCCCTTTTCACCGTGTCTTATCGGCAGTATCATTGTATTTTTCCACGGAAAATGGATTGCCGACGACGCAAAAAATGAACTGGCAGAAATAAATGAAGAGCAGGAAATTCCGGAAAGAGTACACCAGTAACAGATAAAACCCGCTGTGGAAATACGGCCCACAGCGGATTTTTATTACTTTGAGGGGTGAATTTAATTGTGAAACGCGGTGTCAAAAGACTAATATACTACCTGGCCGTTCCTTTTTTGCTCATTGCCGCAATTTGCCTTTATCTCCTGTCATACTATAATCTGCTTCCCGTAAAAAGGTACTGCGCTGATGACTTCGGAATTGAAGTAATACACAGCAGTATCGATTTTAACGGCAACGGTACCGATGACTACACAGACTTTCTTCTGGGAGCCAGGGCAGACGCGGAGAATAAACCGAGATACGACGGAAGTTATTTTGCAGACGGCTACCCACCCGATGACATTGGGGTCTGTACAGATGTAATCTGGCGGGCATTTAAATGCGCCGGATACAGTCTCAGAGACATGGTAGACCTTGATATCCAGTTCCGTCCGGAGGCATACCCCAATATTACAGACCGCGACCCAAATATTGACTTCCGCCGCGTTGTAAATCTCAGGGTATTTTTCGAGAAGCACGCAATAACGCTGTCAAATAATCCGGAGGACATACATCAGTGGCAGCCCGGCGATATTGTAATATTCGGTGAGGACAGCCACCACATAGGCATTGTCTCAGATATCCGCACCTCAAAGGGTATTACTTATATTATTCACAACGGCGGGCAGCCTGTGCGTGAGGAAAACTACCTGAAGCGCGGCGCGGAGGTCACAGGTCATTATCGGTTCGACGCCTCACTGGTTGACCCGGCAATGCTTATCCCATGGCATGAATAGCCCTATAACGCGAAAGCGCCCTGACCAAGACAGGTCAGGGCGCTGTTTTAAGAAATTAATAATATCTCTTATTCTTATTTTTTCTCGCAGCCTCAGACTTTTTGCGACGCTTAACGCTGGGGCTCTGATAGTACTCTTTCTTTCTCAGGTCGGAAAGAACGCCGTCCTTTGCACAGCTGCGCTTAAATCTTCTAAGAGCGCTGTCAAGAGACTCATTTTCTTTAACATGTACTTCTGACATCTATTTCCCTCCCTCCAAATACGTGAAACCACGCTTTAAGGGCCATTTTTATGGCTTTAGCATAGGTATTATAATAGTTTAGGCTCAAAATGTCAAGTAAGAATAACTGCTATGAGGTAAAACTTAACAATTTATTTAACAATGAGATTGACAAGCTTATTCTTTACAACAATTGTGCGTACAATCTCCTTGCCCTCAATTATGCGCTTAATCTTCTCGTCAGCTGTGGCCGCGGCAATTACAGTCTCGTCAGGTGCGTCCATGGGCACCACAACAGTTGTCTTGAGTTTTCCGCCGACCTGCACAGCAATCTCCTTCTCGCTCTCCACAGTCTTGCTCTCGTCATACTCCGGCCATGCGGCAAGGCTGGCAAAACCACCGAAGCCCTGTATCTCCCAGAGCTCTTCCACGATGTGGGGGGCAAACGGGGAAAGAAGTGTTAAAAGCACCTTAATATCTCCCCGTGAGGGGGCACTTGCATAAAAGTCATTCACAAGGGACATGAGCGCGGCAATCGCGGTATTGAACTTCATGCTCTCAATATCTGCACCCACTTTTTTAATCGCCTTGTGTACGGCCCTCTCGTTGGCTTGAGAATAGCTTTCATCTCCGTCAAGCTTCTTCTCTGCAAGATTCCAAACACGGTCTAAAAAGCGCTTGCAGCCCTTCACAGCCGACGTTGACCAGGGTGCCGCCTTTTCAAAGTCGCCGATAAACATTATATAGAGCCTGAGCGTGTCCGCCCCGAACTCGTCCACGACGTCGTTTGGGTTAATTACGTTTCCTCTGGACTTGGACATTTTCTGCCCGTCCTCGCCGAGTATCATACCGTGGCTTGTGCGCTTTAAATACGGCTCTTTTGTGGGCACGACGCCGATATCGTACAAAAACTTATGCCAGAACCTGGAATACAGCAGGTGAAGGGTTGTGTGCTCCATTCCACCGTTATACCAGTCCACCGGCGTCCAGTAGTCAAGCGCCTCCTTAGAGGCCAGCGCCTCGCTGTTGTGTGGGTCTGTGTATCTCAGGAAATACCAGCTTGAACCTGCCCACTGTGGCATTGTGTCAGTCTCTCTTCTGGCCGGTCCTCCGCAGTGTGGACAGGTTGTGTTAACCCAATCGGTCATGTGGGCCAGAGGGCTTTCACCGTTGTCTGTGGTCTCATAGTTCTCAACTTCCGGAAGCAGGAGCGGCAGCTCACTCTCCGGCAGGGGCACATATCCGCACTTGTCACAATGGACGATAGGTATTGGCTCACCCCAGTATCTCTGGCGTGAGAAGACCCAGTCGCGCAGCTTATAATTGACCTTTTCCCTGCCCAGGTTGTGGTCAGCAAGCCACTTTGCTATCGTCTTTTTTGCCTCCTCCACGCTCATGCCGTTGAGAAAACCGGAATTTACCATTGTGCCGGTTGCGCAGTCCGTATATGCTTCTTTCTCCACATCTCCGCCTGAGACTACCTCAATAATCGGCAGCCCAAACACCTTTGCAAACTCCCAGTCTCTCGTATCGTGTCCGGGAACGGCCATAATAGCGCCTGTGCCGTATGTGGCGAGAACATAGTCGGATATGAATATTGGAATTTCTCCGCCTGTAACCGGGTTGACGGCGCGGACGCCTTTTATCTCCACGCCGGTCTTTTCCTTCTGGAGCTCTGTGCGCTCAAAGTCAGATTTGCGTGCAGCGGCAGCCTGATAGGCCCGGACATCATCGATATTTTCAATTTTGTCCGCCCATTTTTCAAGAAGCTGATGCTCCGGGGCAATTACCATGTACGTCGCGCCGAAAAGCGTATCCGGCCTTGTGGAGAACACCCTGAGAGTATCTCCCGCCGTTGTGGCAAAGTCTATCTCTGCGCCGGTGCTGCGTCCAATCCAGTTGCGCTGCTGGATTTTTACGCGCTCAATAAAATCCAGTTCGTCCAAATCGTCAATAAGGCGCTGGGCATACTCTGTTATCTTCAACATCCACTGGCTTTTTTCACGGCGCACAACCTCGCTGCCGCAGCGCTCGCACACGCCGTTTACAACCTCCTCATTTGCAAGTACGCACTTGCAGGAGGTACACCAGTTCACCGGCATTGTGGCCTTATAGGCGAGCCCCTTTTCAAAGAGCTTTAAAAATATCCACTGAGTCCACTTGTAATACTCCGGCTGAGTCGTGTCCACCACTCTGTCCCAGTCAAATCCGTAACCAAGCATCTTTAGCTGCTCGGTGAAACGCGCAATATTCCGCTTTGTGACAATCGCCGGGTGTATCTTATTTTTTATAGCGTAGTTCTCCGTCGGAAGTCCAAAGGCGTCAAATCCTATGGGAAATAGGACATTGTAGCCTTCCATGCGCTTTTTTCTTGTTACAATATCCATGGCCGTATAAGGCCGGGGGTGGCCAACATGAAGTCCCTCTCCCGAGGGGTACGGGAATTCTATAAGCCCGTAAAATTTCTTGTGCTCTTTATCTCCCGTGACAGCCCTGTAAACTTTTTCATCTTCCCATTTTTTCTGCCACTTTTTTTCAATTCGGGAAAATTCATATTTCATTTCGTCTCAGCCCTTTATTAGTTATTCGATAACAATTTTACTGATATCCACCTCTGGAGCGTCCGCCCAGAGCCTTTCGAGGGAGTAAAACTCTCTCGTCTCCTTCAAAAACAGGTGTATGACAAGACAGCCAAAGTCCACCAACACCCAGCCTCCGCTGCGATATCCTTCTGACCGTATGGCCGGCTCTCCCAGCTCTTCAAGGGCCTTTTCCACCTCGTCAGACAACGTCTTTATGTGCGTCGTTGAATTTGCCGTGCAGATTATAAAGTAATCCGCCAGCACTGTTATATCGCCTGTGGCGAGGAGTTTGATATCCGTGGCTTTTTTTGCGTCCAGAACCTGAACTGCCTTTTTTGCTATTTCAAGAGGTGTAAGCATATTTCTGTTTCCTTTCCTAAGCTTTGTCCCCGCGGCGCAATCAGTAATAATTACCCCAATTCGGGTCGTCGGCATAATAGTCGTTTGTTGAATAAATGGTTCCGTTTTCGTCCTCAGTAAGAATGCTCACATCGTCGAGGGTTATCTCCTCTTCAAATGGATTGAGATAGGTGTTCACCATCTCCAGCCACTCGTCCGGGTAAATCATTACATATGAGACCCACTGGCCCCCCTGATACACTGTCCCGCCGTAATTCCCCGGCAGAGTGTGGAAGGTAATGTCGGCCCCGTTTATCTTCATAAATTCCTGGGCAAACCATATTACCTCACCGTAATCAAGGTCTGTCTCCACATAGTTTAAAAATACATTTGCAAGAGAGGACAGTGACAGGGAGTTTTTATTTGCAAGTATCTGCTCCGCCGCAGTTTTCAGGAAGTCCTGCTGCGTGTCTATGCGGCCAATATCCGCGTTGGCGTAACCGCTTCTGAAACGGACAACCTTCAGCGCGTCGGCTCCGCTGAGCATCTGGGGTCCGGCCTTTATGTCAATATACAGGTCCTGACCCGGGTCACTGTACTGCATGTCCACGGGCACATCGTAATACACACCGCCTATTTCATCTATCAGTATCTCAAACGCCTCAAGGTCCACTATCACATAAAAGTCAACTTTATACCCCAGTATATCGGCCAAATGGTTATTCATCTCGTCCATAGTCTCAGTGTAACTGTACAATGTGTTTGCCTTTTTAACCGGCCAGCTTACATTAACAAGGGTATCGCGGGGAATGCTCACAACATTAAGGGTATGGGCCGCGGTGTCAAAGGTAGCCACCATCATAGTATCAGTATTGCCGTTGCCATCGTCCTGGCCCAGAAGAAGAAACGTATATTTCTTGAGGTCTCGGGTATCTGTAACTTCACTGCTGCCGTCGCCGGTGCTGTCCTGGGGAGTATTCCCATCGTCGCGTCTGCTCATATTCACATCTGGCGGACGGACAAAAATAAGGTAAACTGCCGCCAACGCCGCGGCAAGCACGAGAATTATAACAAGTATGGTTATAAGCACCCTTTTAAGCCGGGATTTTTTTCTCTTCTTCCTTTTCCCGCTGACCTCCTGCGTATGCTCCCTGTCGGGATACTGGTCATAGGCTGGTCTAACTCCGCCGTGCCGGCGCTGACTCTTTTTCTTATTTCCAAACAGTTTCATGCTCAAGTTCCTTTTATCCCAATTATTTCTTTATTTGTCCCCGCAAGTAATCTAAAGCTTCCAATGTGTTAGGGTGGACAGTTATTCCGCGCTCATTTAAGTCCTCTATACTCATCTCAAGGCCAAGTATCATGGCCCTGTCTATATCCTCATAGCTGAGTGCCCTTAAACGCTCAACCCCGTCAAAGCTGCGTGTCTCTTCAACATAGTCGGCAAGGTATATTACCTTTTCCAGCAGCGACATGTCGCGTTTTCCCGTGGTATGCCACTTTATCGCTTCATATACGGGCACACTTACGCCAAACTCATTTCTGGCAATTTCGGCGCCCGTCTTTCCGTGAAGCAGCTTATCGCTGGCCCTTTCAAGGTCATCAATCAGGATACCATACTTTTCACACAGAATCAACTGTTCCCCCATACTCAGTTTCTTTGTTATGTCGTGCAGAATAGCGGCCTCTCTCGCCATGCCCTCGTCAGCGCCCCACCGCGCCGCCAGCTTTGCCGCCTCCGCCTCGCAGCCCTTTACATGGGGCACCCGCTTTGGATTTAACATGGCATATGCCCTTTCCCTCAGCCAGGGGAAGTTCACCTTTACACCATACATGCGGTTCTTTACTATGTAGGCATAAACGCTGTCCTCAACATATTCTGTCCCTTCCCGGACTTTTAACAGTTCTCTCAGCTTTGAGGAGGAGATGTCTATCACCTCACCATATAATATCTCTGTATGGCTGCCGTATCTTTCCCGGTACTCTGCCGCCCTTTTCTCAAGTCTCTCTCTGTCCTGTATATCCCGTGGGAAAACGACGGGCGTTACCATTGAGAGCATTTCCTGCCCGTTTCTCCAGTCCTCCAGAGTCAGGAACATGTCTGTACCCATTATGAGAAAAAGCTCGTCCTCCGGGTTTTCCCGGCGTATCTCACGCAGGCTGTCGATTGTGTAGCTTATACCGCCGCGCGCTGTCTCCATGTCGGAAACGCAGGCACGCTCCACGTCTTTAAAGGCAAGGCGCACCATGTCAAGCCGCATGTCAGGTGACGGGGAGTCTCCCGGCACCGCTTTATGCGGCGGCATGCCCGCAGGCAGCACAATAAGCCGCTCAAGGCCAAGGCGCCTCACCGCGTTTCTGCCGCTCTCCGTATGCCCCTTGTGCGGGGGGTTAAATGTACCGCCGTAAATTCCCGTTTTCACCCTTTACTTCACCAACTTTATTCTTTTTTCCTTTGGCAGCTCCAGGCTCTCCCTGTACAGCACAAATTTCGTTCCTATAGTCTGTACCGGTTCCGCGCCGCACTTCTCCGCAAGCTCTCCGCAGGCCTCCCTGGCGGTGATAAGCGAGTTTTCCAAAACCCTGCCCTTCACAAGCTCTCTCGCTTTCAGTGCGTCGTCCACCTGCTTAACTACGTTATCGGTAATTCCACCCTTGCCAATCTGTACAATCGTATCTATGCCGTTTGCCATTCCTCTCAGTTGAGCGCGCTGTTTTCCGCTTATCATATTTTACCTCAATTCCATCACAGTTTTTTTAAATAATCTCTTAATTTTGGATAAAACGCGCGAATTGCGTTTCCCCTGTGGGACACGCTGTTTTTTTCCTCATGGCTCATCTCTCCCATGCTCTTACCAAGGCTCTTTACAAAGAACACAGGGTCATAGCCAAATCCGCCGTCGCCCTTGGGCGCATGGAGTATCTCACCGGGGCACTCTCCCTCTGCGGTAATAACATCTCCGTTTGGGAACACGCAGGATATACAGGAAACAAACTTTGCGCTGCGGTCTGTCTTTCCCTCCATATTTTTTAAAAGGAGCGTGTATCTGTCCGTATCTGACAATCCGTCTCCCCCGTACCTTGCCGAGTACACTCCGGGCTCA
The DNA here is from genome assembly GCA_904420055.1 of Candidatus Alloscillospira gallinarum. Taxonomy (GTDB): domain Bacteria; phylum Bacillota; class Clostridia; order Oscillospirales; family Oscillospiraceae; genus Alloscillospira; species Alloscillospira gallinarum. Next base: position 9,938 of record CAJFTV010000059.1, read on the forward strand.
CCCCCAAGGGCGCAAACCACAAGTCCGGAGTCGTCGGCGATAGCCGGAAGCCCTGATGCCTCGCACGAGGCCCGGGCCTTTATTATGGAATTTTCCTCAAAGGTTGTGCCGTTTTCCTCCGGCTCGACACTTATGCCGGCCTCTCTCTGTGAAATTACCTCAACGCCGATTTCAGATAAAATCTCACGCATTTCCAACAGCTTTCCCTGGTTATTGCTGGCAAGCACAAATTTCATTCCATCAGCGCCTCCACAAATTTTCTCCCCTCAAATTCCATGAGGTCATCGGCCTTTTCACCAACTCCGATGTATTTTACCGGCACCTGCAGCTGGTCAGAGATTGCAAGGGCAATGCCGCCCTTTGCCGTGCCGTCCAGCTTTGTCAGCACAAGTCCCGTAATCCCTGCAACATCTTTAAATTCACGAGCCTGAATGAGACCGTTCTGCCCTGTTGTGGCGTCAATTACAAGCAGTGTCTCCCGGTCTGCCTCCGGCAGTTCACGGTCTATGACGCGGCTTATCTTTCCCAGCTCGTTCATCAGGTTTGACTTGTTGTGCAGCCGCCCGGCGGTATCGCAGATTATTACATCTGCTCCCCTGGCCTTTGCCGCCGCAATTCCGTCAAACACCACCGCCGCAGGGTCGGAGTTCTCCTCGTGGCGCACAATGTCCGCCCCCGCTCTGTCTGCCCATATGGCAAGCTGCTCCGCCGCCGCTGCCCTGAAGGTATCCCCCGCGCAGAGGAGCACTTTTTTACCCTCAGCGTGCATTTTGACGGCAAGCTTTCCGATTGTGGTGGTCTTGCCGACACCGTTTACTCCTATCACAAGTATAACCGAGGGCTTTGTCTCAAGCTTTAATGAGGTGTCGCCCACATTTATCTTATCCGTCAGGATATCAATCAGGGCATTTTTAATGTCCTCGCCGTGGCGGTAACCTTCGCGCTTTGTGACCTCCCTGAGCTGCTCAACGGCGTCCATAGTTGTTTCCACACCTATATCCGCCATAATCAGCGTCTCCTCAAGCTCCTCAAAAAACTCTTCATTTGCGCCTGTAAAGGCGGCAAAAATTCCGTTAAGCTGCGCAGACATGTTCTTCTTTGTCTTGGCAAGCCCCTCTTTTATCTTCTCAAAAAATCCCATTTTATTCTCCTCTTAAAGCTCTCCCACGGGAGCAAAATCTCCCAAATCCGAATTATCCGGCTACGCGGTTATTGTCCGCTCCGCCGTCTCAAGGTCAATATCTATCACCTTGGAAACTCCCTGCTCCTGCATCGTGACGCCGTAGAGCACGTCCGCCTCCTCCATGGTGCCGCGGCGGTGGCTTATGACAATCATCTGTGTCTTCCCGGTCATCTTGCGCATATACTTTGCAAACTTCTGTACGTTTGCCTCATCCAGGGCAGACTCTATCTCGTCCATAATTACAAAGGGCGCCGGCCGTACCTTCAAAACCGCAAAATACAGGGCGATTGCCACAAACGCCTTTTCGCCCCCGGAGAGCAGCGTTATGGTCTTAAGCGACTTGCCCGGCGGCTGGACCTTAATTTCAATACCGCAGTTTAAAATGTCCTCCGGGTCCTCAAGCTCCAGCTTTGCCTTGCCGCCGCCAAAAAGCTCCAAAAATGTTCTTTCAAACTCACGGGAAATTATCTCAAACTCACGGGAGAATATTTCCCTCATCTCGTTGGTTATATCGGAGATAATTTCCAGAAGCTCCTTCTCCGCCTTTTTGATGTCGTCCCGCTGGTCTGTGAGGTATGTATAACGCTCATTTACCCGCTCATACTCGTCAATTGCTCCCAGGTTCGGCGTGCCAAGCCGGGATATCTGGCGCCGCAGCTCCGCAATCTGCTGCCGTGCCGCGGTCATGTCCTCAACCGGGTGCCGGCGCTCAAACGCGGCCGAACGTGTCAATTCATATGTATCCCACAGCTTGTCGATAAGCTGCTTTTCATCTGCCTCGGCTCCCGCCCGGCGCTGGTCAAGCCGCGCGTACTCCCGCTCCAAGTTTATAATCGAGTTGTTTTTCTCCTGCAGCTCTTTTCCGTGGCGCACGCGCCTGGCCTCAATGTCCAGCTTTTCACGGTTTATCTCCTCAACCTGTGCCCGGAGCCGCTCAGTCTCTGCACGCATTGTGACAAGGCGCGCATTTTCCGCGTCTATCTCATTTAGGATTTCTCCGCTGCGCCTTTCAAGCTGAGCCACATATTCAAGCTGCTTGTCCCGGCCGCCGCGAAGTCCTGCCCGCAGCTCATGCAGCTGTGCGGCCGATACGTCTATAGCGGAGCTCTCGGAGATAAGCGACGCTCGCTTTTGCCGGAGACTGTTCACCCTTTCATTTATCTGCCCCCGGCGTCCGTCCATGTCCTCCCGTCCGGCGGTGAGACTCTCAATCCCAAGCCTTACGCTCTCGGCCTCTCCCTCTACGTCTCTGATAACGCCTTTTAAATCTTCCATTTTGAGGGCGCTTATCTCAATTCTCTCTTTAAGACCTTCGGCCTCGCTTTTTATTGCTTCAAGGCTCTCCCGGGCCGCTTTCAGCATCACATCATAATGTGAGAGCTCAGTTTTCAGTCTTTCGGCCTTTGTCTTGCCGGCATACAGCCTGTCCCTTGCCGTCTCCAGCTCGTGTTCGGCGTCCAGAAGCTCACTCTGCCTCGCCTTGTACTGGGCCGACACTTCCGAAAACTCCCGGTCAAGCCCTGTTTTTTTGGCGCGGAGCCGCTCAATTTCATTCGCTCTTGACAAAATACCCGCATTTTTGGAGTATGAGCCGCCTGTCATAGAACCGCCGGCATTTATGACCTGTCCGTCCTCAGTCACTATTCTGAATCTGTTGGAATATTTCCTGCCTATTCTAATAGCCGCGTCCATATCCTCCGCTACTGCCACACGTCCAAGGGCATTTTCATATACTGCCCTGTATTTCCCGTCAAATGTGATAAGGTCAATGGCAAGGCCCACAAACCCGGCCTCCCCGTCAAGGCCGCGCTCTCCAAGCCGGGAACCTTTTATGGTTGAAAGCGGCAAAAAGGTAGCTCTGCCGCCGTCACGGCGCTTTAACATGTTAATTGCGGCCTTTCCGTCCTCTTCCCTGTCCACCACGATGTTCTGCACCGCGGCACCCAGCGCCGTCTCCACGGCAAGGGCGTATCCGTCTTTTGCCCTGGCAAGCTCGCCCAGTGTTCCGTGTATACCGGAAAGCCCGCCCCGGCCGGCCTCCTGCATAACTGTTTTTACGGCCTTTGAATACCCCTGATACTCCTTTTCCATCTCGCTTAAAAGGGATATGCGGGAGTTTACAGCGCCTAAATCCATCTCCGCCTTTTTGAGCTTTTCCGTGAGCTCCTCCAGCCTTTTTCTCCTTCCGGCAAGTTTCATGGAGTATCCGCTGACGGCGTTTTCGCAGGCGCGCCGCTCCTCCTCCGCCTCGTCATACTCTCTGGCGCAGCTTTCCCGGTCCGCCTCCAGCTTGCGGACGCTCCGGGCCGTGTCCGCCATATCGCCCGCAGATTTTGTCTCTCTGTCCTCTATCTCCTGTGCGGCGGTTGCAAGGGCTAAAAGCTCCGCCTTTTTCTCCGCTAAAAGGCCGGTCTTTTCATTTTCAAGCCGCCTCAGCTCCGCAAGCCTCTCCGCGGCGTGGCCCATGTCGCCGTCAAGCTCACTGAGCTCCCCACCGAGGTCATTAAGTCCCTCTTCCAACGCCGAGAGCTCCGCCTTTATCTCCTCCGACCGCCTGTCATACGCCTCTATCTGCTCTTCAATGCCGCTGCTTCGGCTCTCCTGTTCATCAATTTCCGACTTTATGCGTCCGGCCTCGGCGCTGTTGCTCTCAAGGTTGGCGCTTAAAACCGCAATGGCGCTTGTCACAGTGCCAATCTTCTCGTCATTTTCCGCGATAAGCCGGCGAAGCTCCTCCGCCTTTACGTCCTTTTCCTGTGTCTCCTGGGAAAAGGCCTCGCTCTCGGCGTAAAACTCCTCAAGCTCCTTCTTTGCGCTTTCAAGCTGAAGGCCAACAGCGTCCCTGTCTTTTATGGCTTTTTCGATATCTCCGGAGAGCTTTTCAAGAGTATCCGTCCAGACAGACACCTCGACCTCTTTAAGCTCGTCCCTGAGAGACAGATACTTTTTTGCAGTCTCAGCCTGCTTTTTAAGTGGCTCCACCTGAAGCTCCAATTCAGATATCTTGTCGTTTACCCGGAGAAGGTTCTCCTCCGTCCGCTGCAGCTTGCGCTCGGATTCCTCTTTTCTGTGCCTGTAGCGGGAAATGCCGGCGGCCTCTTCAAAAATGGCACGTCTGTCCGTGGACTTTACAGACAAAATTTCGTCGATTTTTCCCTGTCCTATTATGCTGTAGCCCTCCCGGCCCATGCCGGTGTCCATAAGCAGCTCATTTACGTCTTTTAAGCGGCACACCCGCTTGTTTATATAGTACTCGCTCTCACCGGAGCGGTAATACCTACGGGTTATCATCACCTCGTCGCTGTCAACGGGGAGAGAACCGTCCGTATTGTCAAGCACAAGTGACACCTCGGCATAGCCCATCTGGTGTCGGCGGGCGGTGCCGCCGAATATTACGTCCTCCATCTTGCCGCCCCTGAGCGCTTTTGAGGACTGTTCTCCCGTTACCCAGAGTATAGCGTCCGATATGTTTGACTTTCCGCTGCCGTTTGGTCCGACCACACAAGTGACCGGCTTTTCAAAAGACAGTCTTGTCTTGTCGGCGAAGGATTTAAAGCCCTGTATTTCAAGCGCGCGCAGCTTCAATTTCTCCACCGTCCTTCATAAGTAATAAACCAATATATTATAATACATACAGCTACTGCTTTTCAATGGATATTATTTTAAAATCTCCTCGGCGCAGCTGCGGTAACTCCACAAATTTTACATCTGCAAATCCGAATTTTTCCATGAGGCAATTTATATTCCCTCTTTTTTGTCCCACAGCGGTGGAAATCCCCCCCGGGCTTACCCCGATTACGGCGCGTCTGCCCCGGGTGTCTCCTGTTATTGCCGCGGATATTTTGTCCAGCATAATTTTGGAATAGACAATCTGTCCGAAGGCCGGGTGGTATGCCCCCGCGGCAGCAGCTCCTCCGGACAGCTCTTCCGATGGATTAAGCCCCAGCCTGACTATCTCAATCCCGCGGTTTTCAAAATACGGGACTATCTCGCTGCACCACTCTGCCGCCTCTTCCACCGTATGCTCTCTGTACTCGCCTCTTCGCCACATGTCGTAAAGGGGCGTATCCCGCACAACTACCGTGGGGTAAATCCTCACCCCACGGGGACGGCAGGCGGCAATTTTTTCCGCCGTGTATATCGCTTTTTCTCTGGTATCTCCGGGCAGTCCGGTCATCATCTGTAAAATAAGGGTAAAACTGGCGTCTTTTATAAGAGCCGACGCTCTCTCCGTGTCCGCTGCCAGATGGCCCCTGCCGCTTTTTAATAACACGTCGTCACACATGGACTGACTGCCCAGCTCAATTGTCTCCACTCCGTATGATTTCAGCATATGGAGCGTATCCGTGTCAATACAATCGGGACGGGTTGACAGTCGGATTGAGTTTCCCTCATAAACAAAGTCTGCCGCCGCAGCCAAAAGCTCCTCTTGCTTTTTTTTGTCAATGGCGGTAAAGCTGCCGCCGTAAAACGCCAGTTCACGCTTTACTCCCTGCGGTGAAACCCTGTCGCTTTTCTCAATCGCACGCCGTACAGTCTCCGCAGTGGCCGGAGACTGCTTTCCGGATATGCGGCGCTGATTGCAGAACACGCAGTTTTGCGGGCAGCCCAAATGTGGGACAAAAACGGGTATCACATATCTCTTCGGCCTCATTTTTTCATCTCACTCAGGGCGTTCTTTGCGGCGGACTGCTCTGCCTCTTTCTTGCTGCGCCCTGTCCCCCGGCCTATCTCCCTGCCGTTTAAACAGACAGCCGCCTCAAACATTTTGCAGTGGTCCGGCCCTGATTCTCCCACCAGCTTGTACGCGATATCCTGAGCCCCACCGCGCTGCAGCTGCTCCTGCAGCTCTGTCTTGTAGTCCTTTGTCTGCTCATAAATGAGCTCCGCCCGGGAAAATATGAACTTATTCACCACATTTTTGACCGGCTCAATGCCTCCGTCCAGATATATGGCCGCCAGCACCGCCTCCACCGCGTCCGCGATTATGGAAGGGCGAGTCCTGCCGCCGCCGTTTTCCTCACCGCGCCCCAGGCGTATAAGCTCACCCAGCCCAAGCTCGCGGGCCACCTGCGTAAGGCTCCGCTCACAAACCAGCTCTGAACGCAGGCGGGTCATTACCCCCTCCGGCATTTCAGGTTCGTTTCTGAACAGATATTCCGCCGTTATCATGCCAAGCACCGAGTCACCTAAAAATTCCAGCCGCTCATTACACACAACGCCCGTTTTTCTCTGCTCATTGGCATATGAGCTGTGGGTGAGCGCGGTGCGCAGAAGCGACTGGTCACGGAATTTGTATTCAAGCTTTTTCTCAAGTCTCTCCATATGTCCCTCCCTGTAAACCTGAGAGAAAGCACCGGGCCTCTGGTGCTTTCTCCGCTATTGTCATCTCTTTCCGCCAGAATGAGCATGGACCTTCCGTCCCACAAACCTCAGACGGACCTTAATTCTATTCTGCCTTTTCTACTCCGCAATATTCTTTTGGAGTATCTCCGCCATGTTTGAGTTTGCCGCGTCTATGGCCTGACGTATCGCGCTTTTTATTGCCGCGGCGTTAGACGAGCCGTGTGCCTTTATTACCGGCTTTGAAATACCCAAAAGCGCCGTACCGCCTATCTTGTCCGCACTCATTCTCTCCTTTAGGTCATAAACCTCTTTCCTGACCAAAAGGGCCGCCATCTTTGTTTTAAAGCTGGAGGTGAGCGTCTTTTTAATCTCTTTCATGACAAAGGAGGCCGCGCCCTCTGTGGCCTTTAACAGCACATTGCCGCTGTAACCGTCGCACACCACGACGTCGCATACGCCGTGCATCACGTCCTTGGCCTCCACATTGCCGATAAAGTTCAGCTTTCCGGCCGTGCGCGCCTCCTCCAGCAGCTCATAGGTGTCAATCTGCAGCTGTGTGCCCTTGGTCTTTTCGGTGCCGTTGTTTAAAAGACCGATTCTCGGGGATTTTACCCCGCGGACAAACTCCGTATAGCAGGCGCCCATATACGCAAACTGCAAAAGGTACTGTGGAGTACACTCGACATTTGCTCCGCAGTCAATCAGCATTACGCCGCCTGCTGCATTGGGCAGTATCGGCGCCAACGCCGCCCGCTTAACCCCAGGAATTCTCTTTACCACAAGCGTCGCGCCCGAGAGCAGTGCCCCCGTGCTGCCGGCGGAAACCATTGCATCGCCCTGGCCGTCTCTCAGCATATTCAGTCCCACCGTCATAGAGGAATCCTTTTTCTTCCGGTAGGCCATAACCGGCTCTTCGTCCATCTCTATGACCTCTGTGGCATTGGCAATTTCCACGCCGCCCGGCAGGTCTTTAAGCCCCAGCTTTTCTATGCACCTTAAAATCTCCTCAACCCGTCCCGTGAGGATTATGTGGGTATCAAGTTCCTTTGCCGCCATTACGGCGCCCTTTACAATTTCAAAAGGCGCATTATCTCCGCCCATTGCGTCTACAATTATTTTCACACTTTTTCCTCCGTTACAAGCCGGTCAATTATTTCAAGTGACCTTTTGGAAATTTCCATATTTTTGTTTCTCTTGCCTTTTACCTTATATCCAAGGGGCTCAATAATTCCGAAATTTATGTTCATGGGCTGGAAGTTTGCCACGGCTCCCCCGGAGACATACAGGGCAAGGGCTCCTATCGCCGTCTCCGCCGGAAAATTTACAGGCTCAAGTCCCAGCACTTCCCTTGCCGTCTCAATCCCCACAAGCATTCCGGACGCTGAAGATTCAACATATCCCTCCACGCCGGTCATCTGTCCGGCAAAGCTCACCTCCGGCCGTTCTTTCAGCCGGTAATACCTGTCAAGAAGCTTCGGGGAGTTTAAATATGTATTCCTGTGCATCACGCCGTACCGCACAAACTCTGCGTTTTTAAGGGCCGGTATCATGGAAAATACCCGCTTCTGCTCCGGGAATTTAAGGTGTGTCTGAAAGCCCACTATGTTGTATATTGTCCCCTCAAGATTATCCTTTCTCAGCTGGACAACGGCGTAGGGGTCCCGCCCCGTCCTGGGGTCAGGCAGTCCCACAGGCTTCATAGGTCCAAAGCGCATAGTGTCCTCTCCACGGCGGGCCATTACTTCTATCGGCATGCACCCCTCAAACACGCCACCGTCGTCAAAGCCGTGCATCTCCGCCTCCTGAGCGGTACACAGCTCCTCACGGAAGGCCTTGTACTCTGCCTCGGTCATGGGGCAGTTTATATAGTCAGGCGTGCCCTTTCCGTATCGTGAGGCAAAATATGCGCTGTCCATATCCACACTGTCCTTTGTCACTATTGGGGCCGCGGCGTCGTAAAAGTTTAAGGGCTTTCCGTCCCTGTCAAGCTCGCTGAGCTTTTCCGCCAGCCTGTCCGCCGTGAGCGGGCCGGTGGCAATTATTACCCGGCCTTCGGGAATATCGGTTATCTCCTCCTCCCTTACGGTTATGAGGGGGTGTGACCTCACCTTTTCCGTCACCGCGGCGGCAAAAGCCGTCCTGTCCACTGCCAGGGCACCTCCCGCTGGGACGCGGTGACGGTCAGCGCATTCCATAATCACGCTGCCAAGCCTGCGCATCTCCTCTTTTAAAAGTCCGACGGCGTTTGACAGCTCATCGCTCCGCAGGGAGTTAGAGCACACAAGCTCCGCAAAGTCGTCCGACACATGGGCGGGCGTCCTCTTATGGGGCTTCATCTCAATTAGCTCCACCTCTACTCCGCGCTTTGCAAGCTGCCATGCCGCCTCACACCCGGCAAGGCCCGCTCCTACTACTTTAACTGACATCTTTAACCTCCGTAAACCGCCGGCACTTTTCCCGGCTTCCCGGCACAGCCTTTAGCTGTCCGCGCCAGGCTCCTCCGCCGTTTTCTTTTTTCGTCCGGTGCTTTTTGTCCCGCCGGCTTTCTTCGTCTCCGTCTTTGCGGTCTTCTTTTTAGACGCAGACTTTTTTTCCTTTTTTGTCTCTTTTTCCGTCTTACTGTCCTTTGCCTCTTCACTTGCTGGGGGCTCAGCCGTCTTTTTCTTATATCCGCCGCGCTTGTCCTCCGGCACAAAGTTCGGGCACTCCTCATTTATGCAGAACGGCTTTTTAAAGCCTCTGCCGCTCTTTTTAAACATGGTCTGTCCGCAGACAGGGCAGTTGTCCTTTACAGGCACGTCCCAGGTTATAAACCCGCACTCCTTGAGTTTTTCACAGGCGTAGTACGTATATCCGTTCTTTGAGGTACGCTTTAAAATCCTGCTGCCGCACCTGGGGCATTTGCCCGGCATCTCAATTACAAGCGGTTTTGTAAAGCTGCACTCCGGGTAGCCCGGGCACGCGAGGAACCTCCCGAACCTGCCGGATTTTACCACAAGATTTCTGCCGCAGATATCGCACTTCTCCTCAGACACCTCGTCCGGGACCTTAATTCGCTCCCCCTCCAGGGCCTTTTCAGCATTTTCAAGGTCTTTTGAAAAGCCGGCATAAAACTGCTCCAGAAGGTCCTTCCAGTCCCTCTTGCCCTTTTCAACATCGTCAAGGCTGTCCTCCATTCTGGCAGTGAACTTTAAATCCACAATGTCAGAAAAGCGGTCCTCCATGAGCTTTGTTACCACCTCTCCCAATGGCGTGGGCCGGAGGTTTTTCCCCTCTTTTACCACGTACTCCCTGTCAAGAATGGTGGATATTGTGGGAGCGTAGGTACTTGGCCGGCCAACCCCTGTCTCCTCCATCTCCCGTATGAGAGTTGCCTCTGTGTATCTCGCGGGGGGCTGGGTGAATTTCTGCTCCTTTTTAATTTCCTCCAGCTTCAGGGGCATTCCCTCGTGAAGGTCCGGCAAAGGAGAATTTTTTTCTTCCTTTTCGTCGTCCCGGCTCTCCTCATAGACCGCAGTGTAGCCTGAAAACTTCATTACAGAGTGGCTTGCCCTGAACACGTGTCCGCCCGACACCGTGTCGATTGTCAGGCTGTCATAAACCGCAGGAGACATCTGACAGGCAACAAACCTGCTCCATATGAGCCTGTAGAGCTTATACTGGTCAGAGGTCACGCTGCCCTTAATATCATCAGGCGTTATAAATACATTGCTGGGACGGATTGCCTCATGTGCGTCCTGCGCGCCGCTTTTCGTCTTAAACCTTCTGGGCGAGCCCGGGTGATAGCTCTCCCCGTACCTTCCCGTTATAAAGCTCTTCGCGTCATTAAGCGCCACATCTGAAAGCCTTAATGAGTCCGTTCTCATGTATGTTATAAGACCCACGGTGCCCTCACCCTGAATGTCAACGCCCTCGTAGAGCTGCTGCGCAATTGACATGGTGCGCCGGGGCGTCATTCCCAGCTTACGGGAAGCGTCCTGCTGAAGCGTGGAGGTTATAAACGGAGGCGGCGGGTTTTTCTTCCGCTCTGAACGCTTTACCTCCTTGACTGAAAACGTGGAGGCGGTTACATCGTCAATTATCCTCTGCACCTGCTCCTCATTTTTAAGTTCGGTCTTTTTGTCTCCCGTGCCGTAATAGCGCGCTGTAAAGCTGCCCTTTCCGTCCACCGAGAGGACGGCGTCCAAATGCCAGTACTCCTCCGGCACAAAGTTTTTAATCTCATTTTCCCTGTCAACTACCATTCTCGTGGCAACAGACTGCACACGTCCGGCAGATAGGCCGCGGCGTATCTTTCTCCACAGCAGTGGACTTAGCTTATATCCTACAATCCTGTCCAAAATTCGCCGTGCCTGCTGTGCGTCAACAAGGTCCATGTCTATGGCCCGCGGGTGCTCTATGCTGTCCCGCACAACATTTTTAGTTATCTCGTTGAACGTAACTCTTCTTACACTGTCGTCCGGCAGCTCAAGCAGTTCTTTTAAATGCCAGGATATGGCCTCTCCCTCACGGTCAGGGTCGGTTGCAAGGTACACTGTCTCACTGGAGGCCGCGTCCTTTTTAAGAGCGGCAATCGTGTCCTCCCGCCCTTTAACCGGCCTGTAATCCGGTGTAAATCCGTTTTCAATATCCACACCGAGGACGCTTTTGGGCAGGTCACGGAGGTGTCCCATGGACGCCGTAACCTTATAATCATTGCCCAGGTACTTGCCTATGGTTTTCGCCTTTGCCGGGGACTCAACTATTACAAGGTTCGTTTTTCGTTTTGCCATTTTAATCTCCTGTTATCTTCATATATTATAATAGTACTATGTAAGGCTGAAATATTTTCCCTTCTCCTGCCTCACAATTCCCTTAATTTCCATCATTGTAAGCGCCGCCATTGTCTGCGGGGCCGTCATGGAGCACTTCGCCGCTATCTCATCTATATGTAAGCACTCGTCTCCAATAGCCTGGGCAATTATAAGCTCATCTCCGCAGAGAACCGGCTTCTTTAAATCATAGTCTGCCTTATTTTTATTGTCAATCACTTTTTTGTCAGTTTTTGATTTATAATCTCCGTCTTTTACCTGTTTTTTTACAAGGCGCACCGCCATTTTACCGTCAAGCGGCACCTTTTCCCCTTTTGCGCTGCCGTGTGCCCTGCCCTTAAAAAGCCACTTGTACTCCCCGGCGATGTCCTCACCGCAGAGAACCGGGGTGGCACCCTCGCGTATCAGCATATTTGTCCCTCTGGAATTTGGCGCGTCCACATTCCCGGGTACGGCAAACACGTCCCGCCCCTGCTCCAAAGCGTGGGCGGCAGTAATCAGCGCGCCGCTTTTTTCCGGGGCCTCAATAACCGCAACGCCTACGGATATACCGCTTATTATCCTGTTTCTTATGGGGAAATTCCGCCCTCTCACTCCCTCGTCCGGCGGGTACTCGGTTATAAGCGCGCCCACTGCGGCCACATCGTCATAAAGGCGCTCGTTTCCCGCGGGGTACACGGTGTCAAGGCCGCAGCCCAAAACACCGATAACCCTCCCGCCTCCGCGGAGCGCCCCCATCGCCGCAGAAGAGTCAATTCCTCTGGCAAGGCCAGTCACTACAACACACCCGCACTTTGCAAGCTCATATCCAAATCTCTCCGCAGTCTTTACGCCGTAAGGACTGCACTTTCTCGTGCCCACAATGGCCACTGCCGCCTCTTCATCAACCGGCGGCAGTACGCCCCGCACATACATGACCACAGGAGGGTCAAAAATATTCCTGAGCCGCGCAGGGTAGTCAGAATCCTGCAGGGTAATTATTCTGTACCCTGCCTCCGTGCACCTGTCAATTATTTCAAGAGCGTCGTTCAGATTTTTGTCCTCTGCAATCCTTTTGGCAGTCTGGCTCTTAAAATCAAACTTTGAAAGCTCCGCAGTGTCGGCAAAATAGATGTTTTCAGGACTTCCAAAGTACTCTAAAAGCCGTCTCGCCTCCCCGGCATTCATGTTCCCCCGTCCGGACAGCCAAACCCAGTATTTAGGCGCTGACATCACAGGCACCCCCCTTCTCTCACAGCCTCCCACATTATAATTCCGGCTGCAAGAGAGGCATTAAAGGACTCGCACTCCGGGTTCATGGGTATTATTATTTTTCCCGTGCACATATGGAGGAGCTTTTCCGTAAGTCCTTGTCCCTCGCTTCCAATTGCAATTATAAAGTTTTCAAACTCAGTTTCGCGTATGTCTGTGCTGTCCTCTCTGAGGGCCGCGCCGTAAAGGCTTATGCCTGTGGATACAAGCTCTGAAACGCTGTCATAGCCTGTCTCCTCCACGCACTGGCGGAACACGGCTCCCATCGTCGCCCTTATGGTCTTTGGATTGTATAGGTCTGCGCACCCGGGCAGCAGCAAAACCTTCCCATAATTTAAGGCGTTTGCAGTCCTGATTATAGTTCCGAGATTTCCCGGGTCCTGCACACCCTCCAAAAGCACATAGCGTATCTTGTCCGCCTTTTTTTCCGGGACAGGTCTCACCCTGCACGTGAAGATGACATTTTGAGGTGTTTTCACAGGGGACATGTACTCCATAAGCTCCTGTGCCACGGTGTATACAGGCCCTGTGTAGCCGCCAAAATCCGCATTTTCGTCCGCAGAATAGACCGCCTCAATCTCGGCGCCGTTTTTCACAGCCTCATAAAGGAGCTTTTCCCCGTCGCACACAAAGGCCCCCTCCCGGCGGCGAAACGCCCTGTCGGTACCAAGCTTTTTTACGCGCTGAATTTTTGGATTTTGTCTGCTTTTAATACATTCCATGACAAACGCTCCCCTATATGAGCAAAGCTGTGACCCTGGGAAGTTTGTCCATGGTCGCAGCTTAATATAACGCTCAAATCTTTAAAGGCTTTTATGGTAAGCTCCCTTTTTATACTGGGAATTATAGCAGAGTATGTTTTTTCTTGCAAGTGCACTTATTTTCAGTACACGCCAAGTATGCTCACCTCGCCGGAGGACAGGTGCTCGTAAGTGCCGTCCTCATACTTCACAACAAGTCCGAAATTGTCGTCAATTCCAACAGCCAGGGCGCTCTGCCCCGTCTCCCCACGGCAGACTGTTATCATCTTTCCCGGGACTATGCAGCGTTCTCTGTATTCGCAGAGTATGTCTCCGCCCTCACAGTACAGCTCCGCAAGATTGTTCAGCACACCGGCGGCAATATCTGCAAGCCCTCCCGGATACCTGTCCGCAAAAACGGCGCCGGCTTTTTTCTGTACATCTTCCGGAAATCCGCCCTCCGGCTCATACACGTTTACGCCTATTCCAACACATACGCTGTACCTGCCGTCCGTGCCGGGCGCCGCCGCTGTCTCCGCCAGTATTCCGCAGACCTTTCTGCCGCTTAAAAGCACGTCGTTCACCCACTTAATCCGGGCATTTTCCCCAAGCGCGCGGCACACGGCCACTCCGGCCATGGGCGTCATTCTCATCATCTCCTCCGGGCTTTCGGCATTCAGCAAAATACTCATATAAACCCCCGTGTTCTCCGGAGAAAAAAAACTGCGTCCCACGCGTCCGCGCCCGGCCATCTGTCTGGCAGCCAACACTGCCGTCATATTATCCGCGCCGCTTTTTGCAAGCTCCATAAGGCGGATATTAGTGGAGTCCACGCAGTCAAAAAAGTGCAGTTTTACGTCTCTCCCATGTCCCCGCAGCCTGTGCAAGACATCGTTAGCTTTCAGCCTGTCTGAATTATTTGTCCCCATTTTCAATATACTCCGGGTTGCACACCACATTTTCAACCCCCACAAGGCTCTTAAGCTTTTCATGCATTTCGGGCATATGGTGCTTAAGGGGCAGCGGCCGTCCCTGCCTGTCGGTGAAGCAGTGCTGAGAATTTGCCACGGCACAAAGGGTGTTATCCGATAAGTTGTATATCTCATAATATACCTTGAACCGCACACCGGTGTACTCTGTTAGCTTTAGCCGCACCTCCACCGTGTCTCCGAACCGGCACGATACCTTGTAGTCGCAGGAGACGGATACAACCGGGGATACAATGCCGCTTCTCTCAAGACGCACATAGCTGTACCCCACTTTTTCCAGATAGTCGGACCTCGCCTCCTCCAGCCATCTGATATAGTTTGAGTGATGCACAATTCCCATCTGGTCTGTCTCATAATAGTGAACAACATGCCTGTAATGAGTTAAATTCTCGTTCATTTTTCTTCCTCCGTAACCGCCGTCAAAAATTCCGCAGCCGGGTAAAAGCCCCTGTAAAAAACGGCTTTCCCCGGCCTTTTTCATACTCTGTGCCTTACGGCAGGTCAAACTCCCGGTCAATGTTTTCCCTTGCAATCTGAAGCATGTGCTCATTATACTCCATCTCTTTATTGTCAAACATGAGCGCCGCCCCATAAATAAGGGACCGGACTATATACAGCTTGCGCGTTTTCGTCTCCTCGTCCATATTTACGGACCTGCAGTACTCGTCAACAAGCTGCCGGGTAAGGCTGCTGAGCCCACCCCGGTTTTTATACGTGTTGTCAAACTTGTCGTCTTTCAACATCAGGATTGAGCGAAAGTGGGGGTGCTCAACAAGAAACTTTATATACGCTACACTGATTTCAACAATCTGCCTGCGAAGGCTGCCTTTATTTGCCTCTGCTATGCTGCGCTGCTCCTCGCCCCACAACTCATTTACGTACTCTATTATCGAGGCAAGGAAACCGTTTTTATCACCAAAATGCTTTGCAGGAGCAGCGCAGGACACATTGCAGGCCGCCGCTACCCGGCGGATTGAAAAACCCGAAATCCCGTGTCTGTTTATTTCCTTAATTCCCGCCTTTATAAGTTCCTCACGCTTACTGCTGCGCCGCTTTTGCTGTTCTTCCAATTAAGTCACCTCAAATCACACAAAGCACAGCGCAAAACTAAAGAGCACAATCATCTCTTTCTCAGTTCTGATTTTCTTATTTTTCCGCTTATGGTCTTTGGCATTTCAGACACAAATTCCACTATGCGAATCCACTTGTACTCCGCAAGCTTTGCATTGCAGAAATCACGGATATCCTTTTCAAGCTCCCTGGTGGGTTCATAGCCCGGTACCGGTACAACGACAGCTTTTATGGCCTGGCCGCGAAATTTATCAGGCACACCGATAACGCTGCACTCCAGCACAGCCGGGTGCTCAACAAGCACATTTTCCACCTCATACGGCCCTATACGGAAGCCTCCGCTCTTTATAATATCGTCAAATCTTCCATGGAACCAGAAAACCCCGTCCTCGTCCTGCCAGGCCGCATCTCCCGTGTGATAGACTCCGCCTCTCCACACATGCTCATACAGCTTGTCATTATCAAGATAGTTCACGAAAAGCCCTATGGGTCTTTTACCGTCCTTCGGCACAATTACAATTTCGCCGATTGCCCCCACAGGTGTGGGCGAGCCGTCCTTCTGCCTGAGTTCAACCCTGTACTGCGGAGAGGGGCGCCCCAGGGAGCCGTCAACAGATGTGTGACCGCTGAAATTCGCAGTTATAATCGTTGTCTCCGTCTGGCCGTAGCCCTCACGAAGCTCAAGCCCCGTGCGTGCCTTAAATTTTGCAAATACCTCTGGAGAGAGAAACTCGCCTGCCGTGACCGCCTGTTTAAGCGTTGGTACATCAGGCACGTTTTTCCTCAAAAGATAGCGGTAAATCGTGGGAGGTGCGCAGAAAGAGGTCACGCCGTATTTATTTATAATTGTGACAAGCTGTTTGGGGTCAAAGTTATCAAAATCAAACACCATTACGGCGCTCCCCACAAGCCATTGGCCGTACAGCTTGCCCCAGGAGGCTTTTGCCCATCCTGTCTCGGATACTGTAAAGTGCAGCCCGCCGTCCTCCGCCTGCTGCCAGTACCTTGCGGTAACTATATGGGCAAGGGGATAAGTGAAATCGTGTATAACCCCCTTGGGATAATCTGTCGTGCCGGAGGTAAAGTACATCACCATCGGGTCATGGGCCGCCGTCTCCTGACGCGCAAGCGTATCAGAGGCCGTCTCGACCGCTTCCGTAAAATTTTCAAATCCATCTATATTTTTTTGAACGCACCAGAGTCTGCAGCTGTATTTCTCCTGCTCAACCGCCTCCATGACCTTAGCAGGCACCTCGTTAAACGGCGTACATATTATACCCGCTGCCTTTGAGCTGTTTATGCGGTACACAAAATCCTCTGTTGTCAGCATGTGGGTAACAGGTATCATAACAGCGCCAATTTTGTGCAGCGCAATAGACACATACCAGTATTCATAGTGGCGCTTTAATGCCACTATCACCCTGTCTCCGCGTCCAATACCCGCCTGCATAAATACATTTGCCGCCTTATTGCTGAGCCGGCTTATATCCCCAAAGGAAAAAAAGTGCTCCTCCCCTTCGGGATTGCACCAGACAAGCGCCCGCTTATCCGGTGTTTTCTCTGCAACCGCGTCTACAACGTCGTAGCCGAAATTAAAATTATCCGGGTAGCTTATATCGATATTCGTAAGTCTGCCGTCACTGTCAAGTGTCTCCATACAAAAATTCTTATAGATGCTCATGTATCGCTCCTTGTATCTTCCGCCTCTCTATTTTCCGAGGTCGGTTTTCCAAATGCCCGAAAGCGCTCATAGCGCTTTTGAGGCAGATTGTCTTCTGTCAGCAGGCCCTGAATTTCCCCGTAAAGCTTCTCCCTTAGATTTTCGTAAAAGCTTTTTTGACCGATATCCGCCTCAGGCAGCACCTCTTCTACGACGCCGTAGCTCAGCGCATCCTGAGCGGTCAGCTTCAAATACGCCGCTGCGTCCGCCGCCTTTGAGGAGTCTTTCCATAAGATGCTGGCGCACCCCTCAGGCGAAATGACCGAGTAAACGGCATTTTCAAGCATCCAGACCCGGTCCGCCACCGACAGGGCAAGCGCTCCGCCGCTGCCACCTTCACCGATTAAAACCGATATGACAGGCACGTTCAGCGTCATCATCGCAGTAAGATTTTCCGCAATCGCCTGCCCCTGTCCGCGCTCCTCCGCGTCAATTCCGCAGTACGCGCCGGACGTGTCCACAAAACAGATAACCGGCCTTTTAAACTTCTCGGCCTGGTACATCAGGCGCAGGGCCTTTCTGTAGCCGTCGGGGCTGGGCGCCCCAAAAGAACGCGCCGTGCGCTCCCTCATTGTATGGCCCTTTTCTATTGCAATTACCGTAACCGGAATATCGTTTAAAAGGGCAATTCCGCCGACAATCGCGGGGTCGTCTCCAAAGCGCCTGTCGCCGTGAAGCTCAAAAAATCCCTTAAATATTCCACGGATATAGTCCAGTCCCGTTGGACGCTTATTGCCTCTGGCGATTTTAACTTTCTCGTAAGCTGTCTTACTCATACCGCACCTCCCCTTGCATGTAAATCAAGAAGGTGTACAATAGTGTCCTTTTGTGTCTGTCTCGGCACAATAGCGTCCACAAAACCGTGTTTCAAAAGGAACTCCGATGTCTGAAATCCCTTGGGCAGCGCCTTTCTCGTCGTCTGCTCAACCACACGCGCACCGGCAAAACCAATCGTGGCTCCGGGCTCCGCAAGGATTATATCCCCTTCCATGGCAAAGCTGGCAGTTACGCCGCCGGTGGTGGGGTCCGTCAGTATTGTCAGGTAAAAAAGGCCGGCGTCGGAGTGGCGCTTTACCGCGCCGCTGGTCTTTGCCATCTGCATGAGAGAGAGAATTCCCTCCTGCATTCTGGCACCGCCGGACACGGTATATCCAATCACCGGCAGGCGGTTTTCAAGGGCATACTCAAAAAGCAGGGTAATCTTCTCCCCCACAACGGTGCCCATGCTGCCCATCATAAAATACGGCTCCATTACAAACAGGCAGCACTTTCTGCCGTTAAATTCAGCTGTGCCGCAGATTACCGCTTCCTCCTCGCGGCTGGCGTCGCACACCGTCTCCAGCTTTTTGTCATAACCGGGAAAATCAAGTGGATTTGCAGACCTCATATCAGAAAACATCTCATTAAAAGAGTCCTTGTCGGTCACAAAGCGTATTCTCTGCCTGGCCGCCATTCTGAAGTGATAGCCGCAGGAACACGTGTTGTAATTTGACCACAGGCGGCTTAGGGGAATTGACTTATGACAGTTCGGACAGGTCTTTTCCTGTTCATATTCGTCCTGCTGAACAGCGGCAACTGTCCGCCCCTCTTTTTCCAGTTCGTTCTGGGGCCTGTGGATAAAGCTTAAAAGCGGCACTTTTTTCACCTGCCTTCCATAAATCTCAAATCATACTTTCCCTCTACAAAGAGAGGGTCGCTCACAAGTTCAAGCTGCTCTTCTATGTTTGTCTCTACCCCGTCAATTACAAGCTCACAGAGGGCAGCCTTCAGCTTGCGCATTGCCTCTTCCCTCGTGCCTGCCATTACAATCAGCTTGCCGAGAAGAGAGTCATAAAACGGGGATATCTCCGCCCCCTGAACCATGTAAGTATCAAAGCGCACAAACGGCCCGCCAGGTATGTGGAGCATTCTTACCGTACCGGTGGACCGGGCGTTTATGCGGCACTCAACCGACACGCCCCGCATGAGAATGTCCTCCTGCTTAAAGCGTATGGGTATTCCCGCCGCCGTGCGTATCTGCCACTTTACAAGGTCAATGCCGGTCAGCGCCTCTGTCACCGTATGCTCCACCTGAAGCCGGACATTCATTTCCATGAACCAGAAATTTCCGCTGCTGTCCAAAAGGAACTCCAGAGTTCCAAGTCCCACATAGCCCACTTTTTTTACGGCCTTTACAACCGCCTCAGACAGCTCACGGCGCTGTTTTTCACTCACAGCCGGAGACGGCGACTCTTCAATGAGCTTCTGGTGGCGCCGCTGTACTGAGCAGTCCCGCTCTCCTAGACAGACCACGTTTCCCGCTTCGTCGGCTAATATCTGCATCTCCACGTGGTGCGCGGGATACACATATTTCTCCATGTACATTGCCCCGTCGCCAAAGGAAGCCTCGCTCTCGGAAACAGCCAGCGGAAACACCTGCATAAGCTCGCTGTCATTTTCCACCATACGTATGCCCCGGCCGCCTCCGCCGGAGCGGGCCTTCAGCATAACAGGATAGCCTATCCGCTCTGCCTCCGCTAACGCCTCTTCAACAGACGTCAAAACGCCGCTTCCGGGAATAACCGCAAGTCCCGCGTCACTCATAAGCTCCTTAATCTGCGCCTTGTCAGAAAGGCGCTCCATATTATCGGCGTCCGGCCCGATAAAGGCTATGCCGTTTTTTCTGCAAAGGGAGGCAAAATGGGCATTCTCAGACAGGAACCCATACCCGGGGTGAATCGCCTTTGCGCCCGTCACAAGTGCGGCAGAAATCACCCGCTCCTCATTTAAATAGCTCTCTAGCGGAGACGCCGGGCCAATACATACGCTCTCGTCTGCCAGGGCCACATGCAGCGCATCCTCGTCCGCTTTAGAGTACACCGCCACCGTCGCGACGCCCATCTCCTTGCACGCCCTTATAATGCGAACCGCTATCTCTCCGCGGTTTGCAATCAAGATTTTTGAGAACATGTTTCACGCTCCATTATTGCAAAGGAAAATTCTGCCTTAATACACAGCTTATCTCCCACATAGCCCTTGCCCTCAGCAAAATAAAACGGTGGCTTTGCCCGGGTTATGCGGCACCTTGTCTCAAATTTGTCCCCGGGAAGGACAGGGGACTTAAAGCGCACATTGTTGAGTCCCGTGTACATGGGCATTTTTTCCTCAGTCATCTCCCCGGATAATAGGACACAGGCGGACTGCGCCAGTATCTCGCACTGGATAACCCCCGGTACAATGGGTGAGCCGGGAAAATGTCCCTGCAAAAACCACTCGTCGCCCCGGACATTGTAAATTCCATGGGCCTCGTCGCCCTCGCGCTCCACCTCGTCAAGCAGGAGCATATTGTCCCTGTGCGGGAGAATTTTCTTAATTTCCTCCTTGTTCACGGTCTCATACCCTCCTTATGCGGAAAAGCTCACAGCCGTAGTCCACTACCTGACCGTTCTGGACACACACCTTCTGTATAACGCCGTCGGTCTCCGCCGTGAGCTCATTCATGAGCTTCATGGCCTCAATTATGCAGAGGGTATCTCCTCTCTTAACCGTGTCACCCTCTTTTACAAAGGGCTCGGCGTTCTCCGCCGGCGCGGCATAAAACATACCCACCATTGGAGATGTCACACTTACATAGTCCCCAGATGTCTCACTCTGAGGCTCAGCATAAACAGGCGCCTCTGCCGGAACGGGCACAACAGCCGCAGCCGGGGCTGTACCCATGCGCTCCAAACGCACTACCTTGTCATTTTCCCTTATCTCAAGTCCTGTAAGCTCCAGCTCTTTCATGAGCTTTGCATACTTTCTGATATCCGCTTCTCTCATATGTCATACCTTTCTGAATGCAAGGCAGGCATTGTGCCCGCCGAAACCAAGTGAATTTGAAACAGCAAGCTGAATGTCAGCCTTTACCGCTTTATTCGGAACATAGTTTAAATCACACTCCGGATCCGGCTCCAGAAGGTTTATTGTAGGAGCAATAATTCCGGTATTCAGTGTCTTGAGGCATGCAATCGCCTCAATTGCACCGGCAGCGCCCAACATATGACCCGTCATTGACTTTGTGGAGCTTATATAGGCCTTTTTAGCCTGCTCCTCTCCCAGGGCCGACTTTATGGCCTTTGTCTCCGCCGCGTCATTTAAGGGAGTTCCGGTGCCGTGGGCGTTTACATATACTGTCTCCTCGCCCGTATAGCCGCTCTCTTCAAGGGCCTGTCGCATGGCTCTCGCGCCTCCGGAGGCATCGGGCAGCGGGGCAGTAATGTGGTATGCATCGCAGGTTGAGCCGTATCCGCACACCTCGCCGTAAATTACGGCGCCTCGGCTTTTTGCGTGTTCATACTCCTCCAGCACAAGGGCTGCCGCCCCCTCGCCAATTACAAATCCGGCACGTCTCCGGTCAAACGGCAGCGACGCCGCATTTGGGTCCTCAGCAACCGACAGGGCATGCATATTTACAAATCCGGCAACGCCGCACTCTGAAATCGCAGCCTCGGCTCCGCCGGTTATCGCAGCATCGGCATATCCATGGCGGATAGCGCGCACTGCCTCTCCAATGGCGTTGGAGCCTGATGCGCAGGCTGTTACCGCGGGCATTGCCGCGTTCTGGCAGTTAAAGTGTATGGCAATCATACCGGCGGCCATGTTCGGTATCATCATTGGCACAAAGAAAGGAGATACTCTTCCCGGCCCCCGCTTTATCAGCTTGTTGTGTTCCTCTGTAAATGTGCGTATTCCGCCTATACCTGAGCCGAAATACACCGCTACACGCTCCGGGGGCAGCGTCCCTATAACACCGCTGTCCTCCACCGCCTGGCAGGCCGCGGCGACACCGAACTGTGCATATCTGTCGCTGCGGAGAACATCGGACTTCTCCATATAATCCCTCGGATTAAAGTCCTTTACCTCTGCTCCAAGCTTTGCCTTGTAATCTGTAGTGTCAAACAGCGTAATCGGGCCTATGCCATTTACGCCTGCAACCATGTTGTCCCAAACCTGAGACACGGTATTTCCTATTGGAGTGATGGCTCCAAGTCCCGTTACAACCACTCTGCGGTTATTCTGTGTCATAATTACCTCCAATGCAATACCTCCGCCGCAGCGCACTGCTGCGCCGCCTTTTAAGTCTCCTGAGGAGGATTTTGCAGTTTAAAATACTACCGCCGCCGGCGGATATACCTATACTCATCTGCGTCCCATTCACTCAAGCATGGCACTCAGATTATACATGCTTCTTTTATGTCCTGTCTCACATGGCTATGCCGCCGTCAACCCGCAGGACCTCGCCTGTTATATACTCCGACTCGGCGAGAAATGCCACGGCATTTGCCACCTCTTCCGGATTTCCCATGCGCCCGAGGGGTATCATCCCCGCCAGGGCGTTATCCTCGCCTGATATTCCCCGGGTCATGTCAGTCTCAATAAATCCCGGTGCAACGGCGTTGCAGGTCACGTTTTTCGGCGCAAGCTCTCTGGCGACCGACTTTGTAAGCCCTATAAGACCGGCCTTTGACGCGGCATAATTTGCCTGTCCGGCATTGCCCATTATTCCGGATACCGAGCTGATATTTACAATACTTCCGCCCTTGTTCCTGATAAAGAAAGCGGAGCAGTGGCGAATCATATTAAACGCGCCCTTCAGGTTAACGTCCAAAACATCGGAAAACGCCTGCTCGCCCATCGCCGCCACAAGCCCGTCGCGGGTTATGCCTGCGTTATTTACAAGCACGTTTACAGTGCCAAAGTCCTCTTTGATTTTCTTAACAGTGTCTTTTACCTCTCCGAAGTCGGCCACATTGCAGCGGTAGTGCCCGGCCTTCACGCCGTACTCACTGCGGCAGAAATTGCATACCTCTTCCGCCATAGCTTCATTTCCGGCATATATAACCGCCACGTCACTTCCAAGAGACGCAAGCTTTTTTACAACTGCCGCCCCAATCCCTCTGGAGCCGCCTGTTACAACTGAAACTTTTCCTTTCAGCATTATTTTACCTCCGTCAATGCCGCACTCAGCCCCTCCGGGTCCTGAACGCCAAACGTGCGCACACCTGCATCAATCTTTTTTATGAGGCCGCAGAGAGTGTTTCCGGGCCCCAGCTCTATAAATGTATCGGCGCCGCGGGCTATCATATCTCTTACAATGTCCTCCCACCTGACTGGTGAGGATATCTGCTTTGCAAGAAGCTCCCGCAGGTCGCCGGCGTACTCTTTTCCCGTGCGGTTGGAATACACCGGTATCTCCGGGCTCTTAAGCGCGCAGGAACTGAGGTACTCTCCAAACTCTGACGCGGCCTCCTCCATAAACGGGGAGTGAAAACCGGCGTTTACCTTAAGCGGCACGGCGCGGCCTCCGGCGGCCTTTACCGCATCTTTAAGCTTCGCCATGGACTCTGAAAGTCCCGCCACTGAAACCTGTCCGGGACAGTTGTAGTTAACAGGATACACACCCTCAAGCTCGGCGCAAATGCGCTCCACTTCTTCATTTGAAAGGCGGAGAACCGCCGCCATGGACGTGGGCTGTTTTTCCGCCGCTTTCTGCATGAGCTCTCCCCGGCGGCACACGGCGCGAAATCCCGTTTCAAAGTCCATTACCCCGGAATATGTAAGGGCCGCAAGTTCACCAAGTGAGAACCCTGCGGCCATGTCTGCCTTTATACCGTTTTCACTGAGAGCGGCAGCACAGGCCATCTCCACTGCAAACATGCAGGGCTGGGTATTTTTTGTCTCACAGAGCTCCTCACTGCTTCCGCTCCAGCACTGCTGTGACGTACCCGGACGCACGGCATCAGCAGTCTGAAAAACTTCGGTGGCTCCCTTTGAGCTCTCTGCAAGCAGCTTACCCATACCTGTGTACTGGGCGCCCTGACCTGCAAAGACAAAAGCTATTTTACCCATTTCATTGCTCCTCTCAAAATGGGCTCTGCCCCCTCGATAACCTCCCGCACAATATCTGCCGCGGGCTGAACTTCCTTAACCATCGCCGCAATCTGTCCCGCTAAAAAGCAACCGCCGTCCACATCGCCGTCAACCACGGCCTTTCTAAGGGCGCCGGTGGCCAGTGCTTCAAGCTCGTCGTCCGGCATTCCGCCGAACTCCGCCTGGGCATACCTTCTGGAAAAGTTTGAGCGCAGGCTCCGCACAGGGTGTCCAAGCTTTTTGCCGGTCACCATGGTGGCAAGGTCATTCGCCTTTAAAATCTTCTCTTTATATGTAGGGTGGATAGAGCACTCTTCGGCGCTTAAAAATCTGGTACCCATCTGTACGCCGCACGCTCCCAGCATAAATGCCGCCGCAACCCCGCGACCATCGGCAATTCCACCGGCAGCAATCACAGGCAGGTCAGTGGCACTGCACACCAGAGGCACGAGCACCATTGTCGTGAGCTCTCCAACGTGTCCGCCGCTCTCGCCGCCCTCCGCTATAAGTGCGCTGGCGCCGAGCCGTGTCATAAGCCTTGCCATGGCTACTGATGCCACAACAGGTATTACCTTTATGCCGGCGGCTGTCCAGGCCTCCATGTATTTTGAGGGATTTCCGGCGCCCGTTGTCACAACAGGCACACGCTCCTCAGTTACCACCTGGGCAATATCGTCCGCAAACGGGCTCATCAGCATAATATTCACGCCAAAGGGCTTGTCGGTAAGCGACTTTGCAATTTTAACCTGCCCACGCACATAGTCAGCAGGAGCGTTGCCCGCGGCGATTATACCAAGTCCACCGCCGTTTGAAACGGCGGCAGCGAGCTTACCGTCGGCAATCCATGCCATTCCGCCCTGAAATACCGGGTATTTTATACCCAGCATGTCACATATCGGTGTCTGAATCATTTCTTACTCCTGAATCTTCTCAATAAACGCAACCAGATCGCCAACCGTCTCAACCTTCTCAGTGAGCTCAATTTCAATGCCCAGCTTATCCTCAAGGTTCATTAAAAGCTCAACAGTGTCAAGAGAGTCAATCCCCAGGTCGTGGAACTTGCTGTCCATCTTAATCTCTGAAACGTCACACTCCACGCGGTCTGCAATGAGTTCTGCAATAGCATCGAATACCATAATAAAATCCTCCATAAAAATATTTTGATTAATCTCAGACTTCAATATTATATAAGTTATCATTGATAACCTATGCGGCATTTTAGCAGTGTTTCTATTATTTGTCAATAGCAGACTGTCCGTCCATGCACATTATTCAAATACAGCTTTCCATATTACCAAAAATACAGTACCTGGATAATAGTAAAAGCACCTGAGAAGATATATCTTCTCAGGTGCTTTGTAAAATATAGAATTAGTCAATTTATGTGTCACTGTACCGCCGGTTGGCACAAAGCCGGGATTTGCATGAAATTATGCAAACCTAATTTAATAGAGCTTTGCGCCCGCCGGAATGTGGTCGTCCACCATCAGAAGATGGAGCTTTTCGACCCCTTCCTCGTGGTGTACTGCGGAAATCAGCATACCGCAGGAGTCAATGCCCATCATCGGTCTTGGCGGAAGATTGGTAATAGCGATACAGGTCTTGCCGACCAGTTCTTCCGGCTCGTAATATGCGTGAATACCGCTTAAAATCGTCCT
>CAJFTV010000060.1 GCA_904420055.1 Candidatus Alloscillospira gallinarum
CCGAAATTTATACGGTGGGTTTTGCCGTTGTGAAGGCTTTTGGCGTACATCATACCTGCCAGAAAGACGGGAATGCGCACAAAGAATATGCCGTTTGCCCAGGTGACGGAAAACAATCCCCAGTGCTCCATCAGGGAGAGTGAAAATGGAATTATGAGCGATGCCGCAAACAGTACGCCGAACATTTTGGGACTGTGCTTTTGCAGAAGGTATAAAAGCGGGAAAATAAGATAAAGTGTGGCAATTGCCGCAATGAACCATACAGTCAGCACGTTGTCTGTGTAAAAGCTTATAAGGGTGTGCTCATGCAGGTATTTCTCCAGTTCATATGGGCGTTCAATCAGCCTTAAAATCACACCGGCCGCTGTGACGGTGAGGTAAGCGGTGGCAAGCCTGAAAAAGCGCTTTTTATAGAACGCCGGCACACTTGAGTTTTTTGTAAAAGCACAGTAAAGCCCAAGCCCGGACAGAAAGAAAAAGATATCAACTCCAAATTGAAAAAACTGCTGCAGAATTTCGTTGATATGCCGCCCGGTTTCGCCTGAAAAACTGAGAGTGCTGTGACAGAGCATAATGCATATAATGGCAAATCCCATTAGGCTGCGGCGCGCGGTGCTGCCCGCGCTGTATGAAAGTTCTCGCTTTAGTATCATAAAAATCTCCCTCTCTGTAACATATATGATTGCCTAAATCTCTCTAAAAAAAGCATAGCACAACACGGCTTTTTTGTGATTTAAGGGTTTTTTGAGACGATTTAAGTGTTGCAGAAGAAAGCATTAACTTTTTTTAACAATCTTTAACGTGGGAATGTATTGAATTTTTTAGTGGAAAACTGCGTACTGATTGGGGAGATTTAACACACAAAAAGGCAGGGCATTAATACCCTGCCTTTTTGCTTATATTAAGTTAGTTTATAGAGGGGCTGAGCAGAAAAAGAAAAAACCAGAGGGAACAAATCAGCCTTGAGATATGTCGTGCAAAGAGTGAGAGTCATCACTTAGACTGTCATCTGACGGCTCACGAATGTTGAACATTCTGAGGTGCTTTTTGCAGACGCGCTCATAATATCTCAGTATTTGGCATGAGAAAATCAGGCGCTGACGCAGGTTTTCGTTGCCGAAGTCAAGCTCTGTCAGTTCCCGGATTTTTTTCAGCTTATTGAGCACGGTGTTTCTGTGCATATACAGCTTTGCCGCCGTCGTTGTCACGCTGCGGTCGTACAGCAGGTAATTGTACAATACGTCCCTCAGATTGTTGTTGTGGGTACGGTCATAGCGGGTGAGCCTGATAATTGACGGGTGGGCCAGAAGCAGAATGTCGTCGCTGCCAAAAAGGGATATGAAGGTCTGTGTACAGAAGTCGAGGGTGTTGTATACACAGTATTTTTCCTGATAGTAAATGCGTTCCCCCGGGTCGAGGTCCAGCTTCTTTGCCAGTGAAATGGTATTCAGCGTCATCATGTACAGGCTGCGCATAGATGTAAGGTCGCGGGTCGCGTTGCTTATACCAAGGCGGCAGCCGCACTGGGAGAGTACCTTGTTCAGGGCAGAGGTATTGAAAGAAAGCTGGTAATCATGACTTGCCTCAGGTATGACTATGACATAATGCGTCTTGCGTTCGGCGATGTTTCCCTCAGGGAAAAATTCTGAAAGCGCAGTTAAAACCTCCGGGGATTTCTCGGCGCCGGAGGCGCTGTCAAAGCTCACTATTAAAATACGGTAATAATACGTAATTTTGTGAGGGAACTTGTGTATCCGGTCCTCTACTTCTGAAAAGCTCACTACCTTCTTTGACAGTATCCAATCAAAAAAGCCGGTAAAGCTGCTCTCGTCGCTTTCCGTGCGTGCACTTTGCAGTATAGCGCTCACTTTGTTGTATGTTTCGGCAAGGGTACCGGAAAACATTGCCCCGATACACGCCGGGGGAACAGGTGGTTTTGACGGACGCCCCTCTGCCAGGCAGATTATTGTGCCCGGCTGTACCGGGGCGTTTTTTACACGCCATTTTGTAAAGCCTTCAAAGCTGGAGATATACAGCACATCGCTTTGGAGTCCGCGGTGGTCGGTTATAAACTCAATGCGTTCCGGAAGCGTGTCACGCTCTGTTTTTACACTGCTGTGCCAGATTGCCCCCTCAAACAGGCGACTTATAAACTTTGAATATGTCCGATTAGATGCCATAGTGCCACCACCAGCCTACGTTTAGTGTTTACACAATTATAATGGCTATATATATGAAAATTCAAGAGCGGTAAAATGAAAATTTAGACAAGTTTTCATTTTGGTGCCATTACAGTATCCAAAGGCAGATAAAAATAATAATTTTTATGCTTAAACTGCACAATCGGCTGTTAAAATGTGCACTCATCACAGAAGTTTTGTGATTTGTTGAAAACGGGTCTTTGCTAATGTAAAGTTTCAGTAAAGAAAGGTATAAGACAGAAATACATGATGTTTTGGAGGAGATATATATGACTGACAGAGTAAAGCGCATGAAGGACAGTCTTAAAATCAGCAAATATCCTCTGTGCGTTGAGCAGTTCAGGCTCGCTAATGAATCACTGGATAAGACAGGCGGTGAGCCCATGCTACTGCGCAGGGCAAAGCTGCACGCGCATGTGCTGGACAATATCACAATTTTTATAGAGGACGACGACATTATCTGCGGTTCCGGGGCGAGTAAGCCCTTTGGAATGGAGATGCAGTATGAATACGGCGTCTGGACAAAGGACGAGGTGGAGTCGCTGAAAAGCGAGATTTACACAATAACTCCTGAGGACGAGGAGGAGCTCTACCGCTTAAATGAGAGATTTGCGGGCAACAGCCTCAACAGCAATCTGGTAGATGCCCTTTCCAAGACGCTTGGTATGGACGACAGAATGTGGCCGTTTATGAAGTCCGGTGTAATTCTGCCCCCATGGAAGGACAGAAAAGGAGCCAGCGGAGGCGGATTTGCCATGTCGGGCTACGGCCTTGGTCCCGGCTTTTTCCTCGTATGTATTGACTACGGTAAAATCCTGAGAGAAGGTGCGCGCAGTATAATTGCCGAGGCCCGGCAGTGCATACGCGACCTGCGCTATACTTCAGAGGACAGCATTGAGAAGCGGAACTTCTGGGAGGCCGTGATAATTGTGTTTGAGGCGTGGATACGCTTTGCGGGAAGATACGCGGACCTGGCGGAGGAAATGGCCGGAAGGGAGGAAAACCCCGCGCGCAGGCAGGAGCTTTTGGAGATGGCCAAAATCTGCCGCAAGGTGCCGGCGGAGCCTGCCGACACATTTAGAGAGGCGGTGCAGAGCTTCTGGTTTACCTTCCTCATGGCATGCCCGTCTCCAACAACTTCAGCCGGAAGATTTGACCAGTATATGTATCCGTATTACAGGGCGGATATTGACGCCGGGCGCATAGACGACGGCGAGGTGCTTGAGCTGCTGGAAATCCTGCGCTGCAAGGTTATGAAGATAAACCGCGTCTCAGGCAAGGCAAACCGTGCGAAAAACTCGGGCATGGCCAAGTGGTACAACTGGACAATCGGCGGTGTGAATGAGGACGGCACAGACGCAACAAACGAGCTGAGCTACCTCATTTTGGACTCGGCGCTGGAGACGCAGCTGCCGCACTTCACCATAACACTGAGAGTTCATGAGAACACCCCTGAAAAGCTTCTTCTTAAAGCTCTTCAGGTTGTAAAAACCGGCTTGGGAATGCCCGCCTTTGTAAGTGACAGGAGTTACATAAAATTCTTTACCCGGGGCGGCGTGCCTGAGGAAGAGGCGAGAAACTACTGCATGACCGGCTGCGTGGACGGAAACATACCCGCCGAGACGAGAAGCCAGGTAGTGACGTTTTTCATAATTGCCCAGGCTTTTGATATATTCATGCACAACGGTTTCTGCCGCTACACACAGGAGCAGGTCGGAATTGAGACGGGAGATGTGCGGGAGTTTAAGACGTTTGAGGAGTTCAAGAGCGCATTCTTCAGACAGATGCGATATCTCATGTCAATGGCGGCGGAGCGCAACAATGTAGAGCTCTTAGCCGAAAGGGAACTCTTCCCCGACCCGTTCCGCTCGGCCCTTATGAAAGACGGCGTCAAGACAGGAAAGGACCTTCTAAACAGGAAGTTTTCCTTTGAAAACGCCAGTCTTTTGGGGGCTGTGGGCGGAGTAAATACAGGCGATTCCCTCGCGGCTATTAATCAGCTGATTTATATTGACAGGAAATACACCATGGAGGAGCTTTTAAAGGCTCTCGACGCAGACTGGGAAGGATTTGAGGACATGCGTCAGGACTTTGTCAGAGCTCCGAAGTACGGCAATAACCTCGATATGCCAGACAGGCTGGTGGCGGAGGTGTATAGGGAATTTGCAGACAACTGTTATTCGCTTGACAACTCTTACGGAGGGAAGACAACGCCCAACGCCATTTCGATATCGGCACATCAGCCCGGAGGTGCGGTGACAGGGGCCACACCTGACGGGAGAAGAGGAGGTGATATCCTCGCCGACGCGTCGCTGTCGCCTGACCACGGAATGGATAAAAACGGGCCCATTGCGGTGTTCCAGAGCGCCATGAAGGTGGACCAGGACCCGTATCAGGGAACCCTTATGAATATGAAAATCCACCCGTCGGCTTTAAAGACAGACGATGACCTTTTAAAGCTTGGTTCAATGGTAAAGACCTATTTGACGCATGGAGGCAAACATGTGCAGTTTAACGTGGTGAACAGGCAGGAGATGCTTGACGCCAAGAAAAATCCCGAGGCCCACTCAGAGCTTGTCGTCCGGGTCGCCGGGTACAGCGCATATTTTGTCAGACTTTCCGACGCAATACAGGACGAGGTCATTAACAGAACGAGCCACGATATTTAAAGCGAGTGAAATAAAAAGCGACAAAAATTAAAAGGGGAGCGTGAAATTATGGTATTAACATTATGTATTTTAGCCATTATAGTGTCCATTATCGTGGGCTGG
Organism: Candidatus Alloscillospira gallinarum; assembly: GCA_904420055.1. GTDB lineage: Bacteria > Bacillota > Clostridia > Oscillospirales > Oscillospiraceae > Alloscillospira > Alloscillospira gallinarum. Next base: position 4,973 of record CAJFTV010000060.1, read on the forward strand.
AAATGGAAGTTTAACACCGGAATTATTGCATTGGCATTTGCCTTCCTGATTGGCAATTTCGGACTCGGTCTTTCAATAAACGAGATTATATCTTTCTGGCCGACCACAATTGTATTTTATCTTATTGCAATTTCACTGTTTTTCAATTATCCCACAAACAACGGGACTATGGACGTACTTGGTAAAAAGCTGCTGTATGCTCTGGGAGGCAACGCAAAGCTTGTGCCGTTTGTGATAATGGTCGTCTGCGCCATAGTCGGCGGACTTGGCGCCGGGGCATCAACGCCGGTAATTGTAGGTCCGTTCTGCTTTGTCATGGCGGTCTCTGCCGGGGTCAGCCCCGTGACAACAGCCTTGGCGATTGCCCTTGGCAATGTAATGGGAAGCAATAACCCCTATAACGGGTACGGCGGAGTTATAGGCAAAAACCTGATAATCGAAAATGGTGTGGAGGAAGCTCAGGCCATTACGATGTCTAACTATGTGTGGATAAACACAATTATAATATCCGTAATAGTGATGATTATCTTCTACTTTGCCCTTAAGGATTTCAAGGCCAAAAAGGTCAAGGTTGACCAGCCGCCTAAGTTTTCAAAAGACCAGAAGAAAACCCTTATCGTTGTGCTGTGCGCCTTTGTGCTCATGGTTGTGCCGGCTATACTCAACAGCATGGTGCCAAATGACGTCATTGCCAAGATTGCGGGCTTCTGTCAGCCCCAGGCAATTATGATTGTGGGTTCATTTGTGTGTGCCTGCATGAAGCTTGGCAAGGAGAAGGACATTATCAAGCAGATACCTGTGAGTACAATTGTCATGATAGTGGGCGTCTACACCCTCATTCAGGTGGCTGCGGCAGCCGGCCTTGTGGACTTTATATCCCACGCTCTGGCAAACTCCATACCAAAGTTCCTCGTACCGGCGGCAATAGTGCTCTTTGCGGCGTTCCTGAGCTTCTTCTCAAGCTCAACCTCTACGGTTATGCCCCTTATGTATCCGCTGGTGCCAATGCTCTCTGCGGAACTGGGACTGAACCCCATAATGCTCTACACATGCATATTCTGGGGCGGACTTTCAACGGCTGTATCCCCGTTCTCCACCGGCGGCGCAATTACAATTGCGGCCTGCCCCATAGACGAGGTGCGTGAGGGACTGCCGAACAAGATGATTATAACCGCACTCATTATACCGGTTATCACAATGATTTTGGCGACACTTGGAATATTCAATATTTTCACTGTTTAAAAAAGACGAAAAAATCCGGAACGCACAGGCGTTCCGGATTTACCCAGAGGTCAGAAAGGTGGTTTTCTAAATGAACAGAGAGACAAAAATCATAGGCAAATACGAGAGTATCAATCCCGGCGGGCCGGCCATGCCGAAATTTGATACGCCCATAACGCCGAAAGAGAATTTTAAGCGATATGTGTCAAAAGATGCAAAAGCCGTTTGGGACCCTAACGAAACAGACCTTGTGTCTATTCTGCCCCGCATGATACCGGACCACGTGGCAAGGGGACTTGTTGATGACCCGGAGCCGTTTAACCCGGCGAAAGAGGGCGGAGGCTATGACATGTTCGGTGTACACTGGACCTTTGTCCCGCAGGTGGGCGGCTCAATGGAAACTCCGGGAGAGCACCTGGTGCCCGATATTATGGAATGGGAAAAATACGTCAAGATGCCGGACCTTGACGCGCTTGACTGGGAGGGAGGAGCCAAAAAGCTCCAGCCCCTTATAAATGATGACCGGGCAACATATACCATGCTCTACACCGGCTTTTTTGAGCGCTTAATCTCCTTCATGGGATTTGAGGGAGCGGCCATGGCCCTCATAGACGAGGAGCAGCAGGAGGCGGTGCACCGCCTGTTTGACAAGCTGTGTACAGTGTATGACGGGTATCTCATGCGCATGAAAAAGTACTTTAATATCGACATGGTTTCCTTCCATGATGACTGGGGTTCTCAGCGCGCGCCGTTTTTCTCTCTTGACACGTGCATGGAAATGCTTGTACCATATGTAAGAAGGGTTTGCGAGTCCGCCCACAAATACGGCATAATATTTGAGCTCCACAGCTGCGGCAAAAATGACATGCTCATTGACGCAATTCTGGCAACAGGTGCAGACCTCTGGTCCGGTCAGAACCTAAACGACTGGGAGGCCCTGGCCCCCAAGTGTGAGGGAAAGCTCATTTTCCACATTGGCTGGAATAAGTTTGACCCCTCCACCATGACAAAAGAGTGGTACTTGGAGGACGCGCTCAAGGGATATGAGAAGTTTAAGGACTACCACTGTGCGTGGATAATCCCGTCGAGGAGATATCTGCCGGGAATTTCAGATGAGTTTTATATGGAGACTTACAGGCGGAGCTTTGATCCTGATGCCCTTTAAAAGCAATTTGAGAAGGTGAGATTGAGATGAAAGCGGACAGAAGTGCGGCGGCACCGGTTTTTAATATACAGTCTTACTGTATACATGACGGGCCGGGAATAAGGGTCACGGTGTTTGTAAAGGGGTGCCCTTTGAAATGCCTGTGGTGCCAGAACCCGGAGTCCCAGGCACCATTTCCACAGCTTATGACATATCTCAATAAGTGCACCGGGTGCGGCGCGTGTGTAAATGCCTGTCCAAACGGCGCGGTGACGGTTCAAAACGGCCTGTCTGTGACTGACCGGGAGAAATGTACCGCCTGCGGTGTCTGCGTTTCCGCTTGTCCGGCAGAATGCCGTGAGATTGCCGGGAAAATGACTACAGTTGAAGAGGCGCTCGAGAAGGTATTGCAGGATAAACTGTTTTTAGATACCTCCGGCGGAGGAATGACAATTTCTGGAGGAGAGGCCCTCTATCACCCGGATTTTACACAGAACCTGCTGATGGCTGCGCATGAGGAGGGAATACGCACAGCTGTTGAGACGTGCAGTTTTGCCTCACGGGAGGTAATCGACCGCGTGTTTCCCCATGTGGATACGGCTCTTCTTGATGTTAAGCACATGAATTCTGAGGAGCACCGGAGACTGACCGGGGTACCAAATGAGCAGATACTGTCAAATATTGAGCACATTGCCAATGACCTTAAGGTGACGGTATGGCTGCGTGTGCCGGTTATACCCGGCTATAATGACAGCACTGAAAACATTGAGGCCACCGCCCGTTTTGCGGCGGAAAGGCTTGGACACGGCACGAGGATACACCTATTGCCCTACAATAAGCTGGGCGAGTCGAAAAGTGAGAACCTGGGGCGGGAGCTTTTGCTCTCGGCGGATACCCCGTCGGACGAGTATATGGAGAAACTCAAAAAGATATGTGACAGCTATGGCCTTGACACCAAGATAGGCGGCTGAAAACAGAACAGAAACCTCCCTTTTTAAGGGAGGTTTTATTTATTCGC
>CAJFTV010000061.1 GCA_904420055.1 Candidatus Alloscillospira gallinarum
AAAATGATTAACCGATATTTCGGAAATACGGGGAAGGTGGTCCGGGTAAATGAAAACCGGCCCGGCCGTCCTCCTGCCAACACGCCCCCACACCGCGGCGCAGAAAAGCCGCCTGACGGCGGCAGTAACTCTGCTGGATTTTCAGGCCTTAAAAACCTTTTTGGAGGAATACTCCCAAAAGGCATAGACACGGGAGACGCATTTGTGCTTCTGCTCCTCCTGCTCCTGTACATAGACAGCCGCGACCCCGACTTCATAATAATGCTCATCGTACTTGGATATGACGTATTAAAGGAAAGTCAGCTTTTGTCGGGCCTGTCGGGTTTATCCGGACTCTTTGGGCTGTCCCCCTGACCGTCTTCCCGCTTTCCCTTTGGAATACAGCGCCGTATATAGAACACAATGGCGGCTATTATTATAACGGCAGCCACAACAATAAGCGCCCTTATCTCTCCCTGAGTGGACATCACAAGCGCCGCAACACCCAAAAGTGTGCTGATAAGATACAGAATTGAAACCGCCTGTTTCTGGGTAAACCCCATATCAATAAGACGGTGGTGAAAGTGCTTTCTATCCGGCTCCATGGGGTTTTTACCATGGGCAAGGCGCCTGAACACGGCGGAAACAGTGTCAAATATGGGAAATCCTAAAATTATAAACGGCACCACAAAGGTTATTACGGCGTAATATTTAAACAGGCCGATTATAGACATCGTGGCCAAAATAAATCCCAGAAACAGCGCGCCCGTATCACCCATGAATATTTTGGCCGGATTTTTGTTATACGGTGCAAAGCCCAGGCAGCCGCCCACCAGGGCCGCAAGAATTATGACAATATTCCACTCCATCCCGATAAACGCAATTAAAAGCATTGTAACTGCCGCAATAGTGGACACGCCCACCGCAAGGCCGTCCAGCCCGTCAATCAAGTTTACGGAATTCGTCACGGCAACAATCCATATGACCGATATCGGGACAGACCATATGCCAAAGTGGATAAACTCTTTTGAACTCCAGAAAATTGGATTAATTATGCTCTCAATCTCCACTCCATGTAAAACCGCCACCATGGCAGCTATAATCTGTATTACAAATTTTAAAAGCGCCGGCAGAGGCGTTATATCGTCAATAACACCCATTATCACTATGATAACGGAGCCAATCAAAACGCCCTGAATCTGCCTGTCTATATTTGCAAAAAGCAGTGCCGCCACAATAAAGCCAAGAAATATGGCAAAGCCTCCAAGGCGGGGCACCGGGTGGGTGTGTATCCGCCTTGAATCATTTGGGACGTCCACCGCCCCGACCTTATACGCCATCACCCGCACAAGGGGCGTTGCAAGAAAGCTGACAGCCCCGGCGCAGACAAGCGCCGCCACCATCATTATTATGGTATCAGTAGTCATTTGCAAAAGTCCTGTCTGTTTTATTTGCCTACAAAGCCAACCTTTTTATACACCTTTCTCAGTGTCTTATTGGCAGCATACGCCGCTCGCTCCGCGCCCTCTTTATAAACGGATTCGAGATACGCCTTATCAGCTATAAGCTTAGACGCCTTTTCTCTCACAGGGCGCAGAAGCTCCACGACAGCCTCTCCCACAGCAGTCTTAAAGTCACCGTAACCGCGTCCGGTAAACTCGCTCTCAATTGTCTCAAAGCTTTTGCCGGTGGCCACGGCGTATATCTGCATGAGGTTTGAAACACCTTTTTTGTTTTCCGGGTCATAGTGAACCCATGTATCACTGTCAGTTACAGCGCGCTTAAAGCAGCGCATGATATCGTCCGGACTCTGCATTATATATATGCAGCCGCCCTTATCCTTATCGGACTTTGACATCTTGTTTTCCGGAGACGTGAGGCTCATAATCCTGGCCCCCACCTTCGGATTGTACACTTCCGGCAGTTTAAACACGTCACCATAAATTCCGTTAAACCGATTGGCAATGTCCCGTGTTATCTCCACATGCTGGCGCTGGTCATCGCCCACGGGGACAAGGTCCGCCTGATAAAGCAGAATATCCGCCGCCATAAGCGCAGGGTAAGTAAAAAGCCCTGCATTTATGTTGTCCGAATTCTTCGCGGCCTTGTCCTTAAACTGTGTCATGCGGGACAGCTCTCCAAACATGGTATAACAGTTTAAAATCCATGCGAGCTCCGCATGGGCCGGGACATGGCTCTGTATAAAAATCGTATTTTTCGTGGGGTCAATACCTGCGGCAATATACTGCGCAAGCTGTTCCAGTGTCCGCCGCCGTAGGTCCGCCGGCACCTGCCGGACGGTTATGGCGTGCATATCCACTATGCAGTAATAACAGTTATAGTCCTCCGAGAGCTCCACCCAGTTTTTAATTGCTCCCATATAGGAGCCAAGTGTCAGGTCGCCGCTGGGCTGTATCCCGGAAAAAATTACCTTCTTCTCGTCCATTTCATTCTCTCCAAATATTTATTCTGAAAGCCCGGGCGCAGGCCGGCGCCAAGGCATATGCAGGCAGATTGTCAGGCGTTAGCCCTGACAATCTGCCTAATTCATCGCTTTTTACAGACCGTACTCCTCCGCCAGCTTTTTAAATGACGGCATTGAGTTCACGATAGTCTCCTTTGACACACAGTAGGCAAGGCGCACATATCCCGTATACGCAAATGACGCGCCCGGTACCGGCAAGATGTTGTACTTTTTAGCTCTCTCGCAGAAAGCCTTATCGTCCGGCTCCGGCGTCTTCATCCAGATATAAAATGCCCCCTGTGGAAATACGCACTCAAATCCGCACCTTGTCAGCCCGTCATAAAGCAGTTTTCTGTTCTCGTCATATCCGCTCACGTCAGAGGGCACGTCCACGCACTTTGCCGCGACCAGCTGAAACAGAGACGGGGCATTCACAAAGCCAAGTACCCTGTTTGCAATAGACGCCGCTGTAAAAAGTGTCTCGAACTCGTCGCACTGGGAGGGAATAAGGAGATATCCAATTCTCTCGCCAGGCAGGGACAGTGACTTTGACCAGGAGTAGCAGACAACGGTATTTTTATAGAACTTTGTCATAAACGGCACTTCCGCTCCGTCATATGCAAGCTCCCTGTACGGCTCGTCAGAGATGATAAATATCTTCGTACCCAGCTCTTCCTGTTTTTTGGTCAGAGCCTCACCAAGTGCCGTCAGTGTCTCAGCCGAGTAGATGACACCAGTTGGATTGTTTGGCGAATTTAAAATAATCGCCTTTGTCTTTTCATTTATCGCAGCGCACACGGCGTCAATGTCAATCTGGAAAGTATCCGGCTTTGAGTTCACCACCACAAGCTCGCCATCGTAATTGCGGACATAGTTGCCATATTCAACAAAGTACGGAGCCACAGCGATAACCTGGTCGCCAGGGTTTAAAAGCGCCTTCAATATCACATTCAATCCCCCGGCGGCGCCCACGGTCATAATCAGGTTGTCCGCGGTAAAATCAGTGCCAAAGCGGCGGTTGAGCGACTCCGCAACGACGCTTCTCACCTCTGGATAGCCGGCATTGCTCATATATCCGTGGAGATATACGGGGTCGGAGCTTTCAAGTATTTCAATGGCGGCCTTTTTCACCGCCTCAGGCGCGGGAAAATTCGGGTTTCCAAGGCTGAAATCATACACATTTTCACGTCCATACAGAGCCGCCAGGCGGTTGCCCTCTTCAAACATGGCTCTTATGGCGCTGTTGTTATTTGCAAGGACCTTCATTTTTTCAGAAATCATTTAAGTCACCCTCACTTATTTTATTGCAGACAGTATAGCACACCGCCATTACAAAAGTAAACGCCCGCAGGGGGCAAAACCTTAATTTTTTCTTTAAAATAAAAGCCTCCCCTGAGTAACGGTAGACTTTGGCCGCAT
>CAJFTV010000062.1 GCA_904420055.1 Candidatus Alloscillospira gallinarum
ATACGGCGTGTTTATATAGATATATTTCTTTGCGCTGTTTATCATGCGCAGATATACGTGCTCATTGACGTTCTCAAGGTCTAACGGAGAGTCGGTGTACGGCTGGACAAAACCACTGCAGAGCTCTGCCGGGGCGTTTGGGAAGAAATCGCCGTAATCCTCGTGCACGCCTGTGCAGAGAGCCCACATCTGCAAAAACATGACTGTAAAGCTCCAGGCGCCAGGTCCCCGCAGCAGAACTGAGGCGTCTTTCCAATGCCCGAAACGGCTGTGCCGGTTTATATACTCGTCAGCCAGGTTAACGCCGCCGGTTATAGCCACACGCCCGTCAACTACCGCGATTTTACGGTGGTCCCTGTTGTTTTGCAGGGCCGTGAGTACAGGTCTGAAGGGATTAAATACGGTACACTTAATGCCGTATTTTTTAAGCTGGCTTATGAAATCAGTAGGAATACGGAGAAGACAGCCTATGTCATCGTAAATCATTCTCACGTCAACACCCTGTGCCGCTTTTTTACGCATGATATTAAGTATTGAGGACCACATATAGCCGTCCTCTACAATAAAGTATTCAATAAAGATGTATTTTTCCGCTTTCTCCAGCTCCTCCAGCATGACACGGAATTTCTCCTCGCCAGGAGAGAGATACTGTGTGTATGTGCCGCTGTATACCGGAAAGCCGCAGCACTTCTGCAGGTAGTTTATCTGCTGTACGTGGTCCGGAGACGAAGCCTGTGCATTTTCAAGGCAGTCGCCGTAGAGCAAAAAATTCCCTTTTGTGGCGTTGTGTATGGAGGTCACCTTCTTGTTTAAGCCCTTGGCGGAGCGCTGTCCGTTAAATATCAGGTAAAAAAGCCAGCCGAAAACAGGAAAGAGAAGGATAAGAAAAATCCAGACCAGCTTGTACGCTCCCGCCTCCCGTCTTGTTACGATATGCAGGGCCACAAGTATGCTTACAGCTGTTAGAATATATTTGACTATTGTTACAGATTTACTGCTGGTGATAGTGAGAAATATCATGAAAGCTATTTGCAGCAGTATCAGCAGAAATACTATAAGCCTCTGTGTAAAGAGTTTTTGAAATCTGTGTTTTGACAAGACCGGTTCCTCCAAATAAAGTGCCGTGTATCCAGAGCCGAAACAGCAGGCTCAGCCGGGAATGTTTTTCGACATTCTATAGACAATATACACTAAAATGTCCTAAAAGTATACACATGAAGTTTAATTTACGGTTACATCGGGTTACATGAATTTAAAATTTTAATACATGGGTATATTGTAACTTTGTTGCTTTTTTTCTGGAATGTTGTTAGAATTATCCATAGTCAACCTGAAATGAAGAAAGGGGGGAGATTATGGCACAGCTTACAAAAAAAGCGATACTTACCTCCTTCACAAAGCTCATTGAGGAGCGCTCTTTTGACAAAATCAAGGTGAGGGATATAGTTGAGGACTGTGGTATAACCCGCAATGCCTTTTACTATCACTTTCAGGACATGTATGCCGTAGTTGATGAGCTTTTGGCGATTGAGACAAAGAGAATAATAAGCCGGGCATCAGAAGATAAAAACCCGGAAAAGAGCCTGTTTTCCGCTGCCGGTGTCGCAATTTGGAACAAAAGGGCGCTGTACCACATATATAATTCCTCCCGGCGCGATGATGTGCTAAGGTATTTCAGAAACGCGGTTTACACGGTTATGGAATATTATGTAAACAAGATTGCGGGCGACAGTCCGGTATCCTGGCAGGTGAGAGAGCTCACCGCGTCATTTTGCGCAGACGCCATTTATGGAGCGGTGCTGCGCTGGCTTGACAATCCCCGGGGGTCAGACATAGATGAGACGCTTGCCCAGATGGACGAGCTTTTTGGAAACAGCGTTAAAGACGTCCTGCAAAAGGGGAGGGCCAGCCCGTAACTGTGCATTTTCATGTTTATGTTAAAAGTTTTGACACGGGTAATGATTTGCATGTTGAATATCTTTATGCATAACTTATATTAAATACAGCAGCGCAAGGCTGTATGACATCTGGAGGTGTAAAATGAACATGTTGAGGCAGGCCAAGTGGATGTATATTATCTGCTCTATGCTAATCTGTGTTCTGGGGATAATACTCATTGCCGTCCCGGGAATCTCGGCGAGGGTTATTTGCTGGCTTATGGGTATTTTGCTTATAGTTTTTGGCGCGTGTAAGATTTTGGGATATTTTACAAGGGATATGTACCATCTGGCATTTCAGTTTGACCTGGCGCTGGGGGCGTTTCTTGTAATAATCGGAGTGCTTTTTATAGCGAGACCAGGCAAGGCGATGGACAGTATTGCTGTTCTGGTGGGAATTTTTACCCTGATAGACGGCGCATTTAAGGTGCAGACTGCAAGAGATGCGAAAAAATTCGGCCTTTCTTGGTGGTGGCTTATTTTAGCAGGCGCCCTTTTGTCCTTTGCCGCCGGCGTCATACTTGTTTTTGGTATAGTGGACAGCGGTGCTTTTCTCATAACCCTGATTGGAATTGCCCTTGTAATTGACGGGATTCAGAATGTATTTAACGCGTTTTATACGATAAAGGTTATGAAAAACCTGAAAACAGAAAGGATTGTGTCAGTTATTGACTCGGACGATGATGATTTTGACGTAAAATAATGTCCGGCGGCGAGGAGTAAAATAAACATGATTTTATATATATACATTGCAATAAGCCTTGCGCTGGACGGTGTTCTGTCAGGTGTGTGCGGGCTTGTGGAGTCTTGGGCGGATATATGGATAGTTTTGGTGCTGTTTATAGGTCTGCTTTTGGGGATTTTAATATTACACGTAATATTTGCGGTTGTGTTTTCGCTGTTTATTGACATAAACAGGATACCCCAAAGCCTTGACACGTTTGTTCGGCATTTTGCCCTCTGTACGCTTGACCTGTATCTGCATCTCATAAGGGTAAAGGTGCATGTAAGCGGCATGGAGAAACTTCCCGAGGGAAGATTTCTCCTTGTGAGCAACCACCGTACCCAGCTTGACCCGATTGTAGGGCTTGTACTTTTTAGAAAGCAGAAAGTGGCGTTTATCTCAAAAAAGGAGAACTTTAAAATTCCATTTGGCGGGAGGTATATAGCGGCTTTGGGCTGTCTGTCTCTGGACAGGGAGGATCCCCGCGCGGCGATAAAGACCATAGGCGACGCGGCGAATATGATAAAAAACGACATTGCTTCCATCGGAATTTATCCTGAGGGCGGCACAAACAGGACGGAGCAGACGGTTCTGCCACTGCACAGCGGCTCGTTTAAAATTGCCCAGAAGGCAGGGGTTCCTGTGGTGGTGTCTACAATCGCGGGGACCAGGGCGGTTAAGAAGAACATGGTAATCCGCCGCAACCATGTGTACGTAGATATTGTGGATATAATAAGCCGGGAGGATACCATGCGGCTGAGAACAGCGGAGCTGGCGGACATGTCAAGGGAGTTAATGACAAAAAATCTGGAAAAATATGAAAAATTAGACAGGCCTTAATCAAATATTAATGTATTGAGATATTGTATATTGGCCGGCAGACGTTGTATTATAATTGTAGCGTAAAGCTGCTTTTGCAGATGCCGGCCGCCTAAAAAATGAAGGTGGTGACAGATTTGGAGCATTTATTTGACTGCGCTGTGTATATACTGGTAATTGGACTTTTGTCCCACGTAGTGGGGGAGGCGCTCCCCCGGGGCGGAATTGATTACACGCGCGTGCCGTTTAAGCCCTTTTCCTGGGAAAAAAGCGGTGCAGTGTACAATGCGCTTCATGTGAGGCAGTGGAAAGACCATGTGCCGGACATGAGCAGGGTGTCAAAAAAGATGGTGTCTAAAAAGCTGTCCGCCGTCACAAGGCTTGAGGAGATGGAGAGACTTATTAAGGAGACGTGCGTGGCGGAGATTATTCATGTGTCCCTCGCCGTTTTATCTCTCATGTGTATTGTAATATGGCCGGGGGCAGGAGGAGTTATAGTCTCAATACTGTGCGTTTTGGGCAACGGCGTTTTTATTATTATACAGCGGTACAACCGTCCCAAGCTTGTGAAAGTATATGAGAGGCTTCGCCGGGGAGAACATTTGCGCATGGAACCTGAGAAAATTGACACAGAATGTGAGCACAAGGTATGAATGAAAAATCCAAACAGAGGATGAAATATGCAATAGGGTTTGTTGTCATAGTGGCACTGATTCTCGTTGCATTTATTAGGTTTGACAGCGTTATCAGCGGAGCCAGGTTTGTAATGGGACTTTTGACACCGCTTATTGTGGGGTGCTGCATAGCGTTTATTGTAAATGTACCCATGAGCGCTATTGAGCGGTGGCTCGGCATAGTGAATTCCAGGCTCAAGCGGCCGGTAAAGCAGAGAGTTGTGGAAATAATCAGCCTGATTCTGGCAATTATTTTGATGTTACTTATAATTTACCTGATAATTCAGGTTATTGTACCTAATCTCACAAAGTCCATAGTCAGCATATATAACACGGCGATAGGGTACGTACCTAAGCTTATGAGCTTTTTGCGGGAACAGGGATTTGACACTGCTACGCTTCAGAGCTGGCTGGACAATATAAATATAGACAGGGTTATATCCACAATAACAGACAATGCGAAAAATATTTTCTCAACAATAACGACTGCTGCGTCCTCAATATGGGGGGTCCTGTTTAATACAGTGACGGGCCTTGTGCTGGCTGTATATATACTCGCCAACAAAAAGAGGCTTGGAAGACAGCTTAAGAGAGTTGTGTACGCATTTTTTAAGAGGGAGACTGGCGATAAGGTCTGCGAAATCTCCTCTCTTTCCGCGGGAATATTTTCCCGCTTTATATCCGGCCAGTGTATTGAGTGCGTAATACTTACCCTCATGTTCCTTGTGGTTCTTGGTATAATGCGTTTTCCATATGCCGGCCTTATAAGCGTGATTATCGGTTTGCTTGCCGTATTGCCATATATAGGGGCTTTCCTGGGCTGTGGGATTGGAGCGCTTTTGATACTGATGGTAGAACCGGGGAGAGTTTTGATTTTCCTTCTGGTATTTATAATAATTCAGCAGGTTGAAAATCAGCTTATTTATCCAAGGGTTGTTGGAAAGTCCGTGGGACTTCCCGCTATGTGGACGCTTTTGGCGGCGCTTCTCGGCGGCAGGTTGTTCGGAATTTTGGGCCTTTTATTCTTTATACCTTTGACATCGGTAATTTATACTCTTTTCCAGCGCACAGTGCGGGAGAGGCTTAAGAGAAAGAGCCTTGTAGTGACAGAGAGCGGCGGATACGTTTCAGAGGAGCGTCCGGAACAGAGCAGTGAGAACGGCGGTGACGAAAAGTGAGCACGCTGATTTTTTCCTGCAACACCGGGGAGGGGCATAATTCCGCGGCACGTGCAATAAAGCATGTATATGAACTCCACGGCAGGGAGAGCTCAGTCGTAGACGCGCTGTCTGTTTTCCCGGAGAAGGCGTCAGAAATCATATGCAGCGGGCACACGACGCTTTACCGCCATATGCCTAAGCTGTTTGGAGCGGGATACAGATATTTTGAGAAAAAGACGGGAAAAGAGACCTCAGTTGTATGTGAGCTGCTTGCAAAGGGTGCGCGTTCTCTCTATGGGCGCATACGTCAAAACAACTGTGAGACTGTTATAAGTACGCACCCATTTGCCGCCTTGATGCTGGCAAAGATAAAGCGGGATATTGACCCGGGGCTTATGATGGGATTTGTATCGACGGACTATACCTGCAGCCCCTTTGTAAACCAGTGCGGCGCTGACCTGTATTTTATTCCCCATGAGACGTTGACAGAGGAGTTTGTGGCAAAGGGGGTGCCGGAGGACAAGATTATTCCCTCGGGCATACCTGTCTCCGACAAGTTCAGAATGGGAATACCAAAGACAGAGGCCCGGCGGGAACTGGGACTGCCGGAGGAGGGCAGCATATGCCTTCTCATGTGCGGCAGTATGGGCTGCGGGCCAATGCGCTCCCTTGCCTTGGAGATGGGAGAAAAGCTGAGAAGCGGTCAGACCCTCGTTGTAATCTGCGGCACGAATAAAAAGTTGCAGAGACAGCTGTCCGGAGAGAATACAAGAAAAAATGTGAAGATTACAGGCTTTACTCAGAAAATGCATCTTTACATGGCGGCGGCGGATTTGGCTATTACTAAGGGAGGGGGACTTACCCTGACCGAGGGGGCAAACAGCCGGCTGCCCATGGCGATTATAAATGCGGTCTCAGGCTGTGAGACGCACAATGTGGAATTTTTTACAAAGAACCGTCTTGCCGTAATCACGCCTGATATCAGAGACACGGCTGGTTTTGCCGTGAAGCTTTTGGGGGACCGAGGTAGGCTTGAAGAGCTCTCGGCACGGCTCGCGGAGTTTTTCCCGGAAAATGCGGGAGAGATAGTATATGGACGTATGTCCGGGAACAGGACTGCTTTAGATGATAGATTACAGAAAATTTCGGTTGTCAAAGCTTAATACGCCGGAATTCAAACACCTTTATTTTCTGATATTCTGGGTGGTATACGGAATTACATTTTTACTGCTTGAGAGAGTTCCTGGAAGAACTTATCACCCCGTTTATGTACCGCTGGACGATAAAATACCGTTTTGTGAGTATTTTTTAATACCATATCTTATGTGGTTTGTGCTTCTTGTTGGTATACATATTTATACCCTTCTCTTCGATGTTAAGCTGTTTAAACAGCTTATGTGGTTCATTATAATAACTTACGGTGTGACAACGCTGATATATATTGTATATCCAACAATGCAGGAGCTTCGCCCGGCAGTTTTTGAAAGAGACAACATATTTACCCGTTTTATGGGCTGGTTTTACAAGTTTGATACCAACACGAATGTTTGCCCGTCTCTGCATGTGGTTGGAGCGATGGCGGTGCTTTTTGCCGGCTGGCGCGGAGAGCATTTAAAAAAGCCCGCTATAAGAGTGTTTTTGGTTGTTATTACCGTACTCATATCAATGTCTACGGTATTTTTAAAACAACACTCAATTGTTGATGTGGCCGCGGCCCTGGTGCTGTGTGTTGTAGCCTGGCCCATAGCGTTTAAGTGGATAAA